>CANHUF010000182.1 GCA_947463715.1 Sphingobacteriales bacterium | reverse complement strand
TGCACATTTGTCCGAATAAAGCCGACTGCTGATCGCCGGCCATCCCGGCAACAGGCACTTCAGACATACCAATAGCAGAGGCATATCCATATACTTCACTGTTTCCCCTTACTTCAGGCAATACAGATGCGGGGATACCGAGTAAGTCAAGCAGGGTATCGTCCCACTGAAGGGTGTGCAGGTTGAACAACATTGTTCTGGATGCGTTGCTCACATCAGTTGCATGAACTTTGCCTTCAGTAAGTTTCCAGAGCAGCCAGCTGTCAATTGTACCAAAAGCAAGCTCTCCGCGCTCTGCACGTTCGCGGGCTCCGGGAACATGATCCAGAATCCATTTGAGCTTAGTGCCGGAAAAATAGGCATCGAGCACTAATCCGGTCTTGCTTTTGATCATTTCAGCATGTCCTTCATTCCTCAGCTTGTCACAGAACCCTGCCGTACGCCTGTCTTGCCAGACTATCGCTCTGTAGACGGGCTCCCCGGTTTTCCGGTCCCATACCACTGTGGTTTCCCGTTGATTTGTTATGCCAATGGCAGCAAGCTGACCAGTCTTAACAGCAAGTTTCAACATAACTTCCTTGGCAACTGTAGCCTGAGAAACCCATATTTCCATGGGGTCATGTTCAACCCATCCGGGTTCAGGGAAATATTGTGTAAACTCCTTCTGGGCTACAGCAGCGATATTTCCCGCATGATCAAATAAGATTGCCCGGGAGCTGGTGGTACCCTGATCAAGGGCTAAAATGTATGACATAAGTTTGAGTTGTGATTTTCACTTTCAAGATATTGATTAATAAGATGATCCGGTTACAACAACTGAAAAAATAATTTTAAATGCCAGAAAGAGCAGCCTAAAATTTCTCCTCATCCATATGATAACCACCAAGCTTTATTATCTTGCACCTGATGGATAATTTTGTTGTTTCAGCCAGAAAATACAGACCTCAGCATTTTTCTACGGTAGTGGGGCAATCCCATATAACCACCACATTGAAAAACGCCATCCAGCAGCATCACCTGGCTCATGCATTCCTGTTTTGCGGGCCCAGGGGTGTAGGTAAAACAACCTGCGCAAGGATTCTTGCGAAAACCATCAACTGCGAAAACCTGGGTCAAGATGGTGAGGCATGCGACAAATGCAGTTCCTGCCTGTCTTTCAACCATGGTAATTCATTTAATGTGCATGAGCTTGACGCTGCGAGCAATAACTCGGTGGATGATATCAGGGAACTCATTGAGCAGGTCAGGTTTTCACCACAGGCCGGCAGATACAAGGTATATATCATTGATGAGGTGCACATGCTCAGTGCAGCCGCCTTCAATGCTTTCCTGAAGACCCTTGAAGAACCACCGGCACACGCCATCTTTATCCTGGCTACCACGGAAAAGCACAAAATCCTGCCTACCATCCTTTCCAGGTGTCAGATATTCGACTTCAAAAGGATTACCCCTACTGATATTGCCGAACACCTGCAGGAAATCACCATCAAGGAAAATATCCAGGCTGAGCCGGAAGGCCTTCAGGTTATCGCACAAAAAAGCGATGGCTGCATGCGGGACGCACTGAGTATCCTGGATAAAATTGTGAGTTTTACAAACGGAAAACTCTCCTACACCAATACACTCGAACACCTCAACCTGCTGGATGAAGACTATTTTTTCAAACTGCTCGATTTGCTCTTCAACGAAGACTTACCGGCAGTATTGAACCTGTACGATGAAATCGACCAGAAAGGGTTTGAGGGTGATATGTTTTTAAATAACCTCTCAGAGTTTTTCAGAAACTTACTCGTGAGCAGAGACCCCAGGTCTTTACCACTCCTGCAGGTTGTTGACGGATTCAGAAACAAATACATCTCAAAAGCTACCGATATCCCTGCCGCTTTCATGATTGGTGCACTGAACGTGCTCAATGAAGCAGAAATAGGCTTCAAACAGGCCCGCAATAAAAAACTACATGTAGAATTCCACCTGATCAGACTCACACACCTCAAGCAGGCCGTGGAATTTGTTTCTGATGGTGAACCGGGTAAAAAAAAACGACTTGAGGGATTAAAGCCTGTAGCTTTCAGACCAATAGCAATCCGTTCCAGGGAAAAATCAGAAGCAAAACTGTATATCCAGGAGGAGTCTAAGCAACAGTCGCCAGCACAAACCATCAAACCCGCTGAAACAAAGCCTGCAGCTCCATCACAAAAAACATTGCCTGCCAGAGCTAAGCAGGAAACACCTCCACAGCCTGCTATGCCCGCTGCAGGCGGACTGGGTTCGCTGAAAAAAATCAGGGAGCAAATACAGAACAGAAAAAACGAACAGGAACTTCCTGAGCAATTGTCTGAGGATAAGCTCGAGATCGTTTGGCTGGAGTTTCAGGAAAAACTGACAGAAAACAACCAGGTTACGAGTCATTCCAATTTCAGGATGGCCTCAATCAAAATTATAGATGACCTGGTTTTCGAGATACAGGTTGGATCTAAAATTCAACTACAGTTCATTGAAGCTGAAAGAACCCTTCTGCTCATGCATGTGCAGGAACGCTTCAACAACCCAAGGATACAATTCAGGGTAAACCTTGAAGAGGAAACGGAATCAGCCACAGCAAAACCTGAATTAACCCTGTCTCTCAGAGATCAGTACCTGAAAATGGTCTCCCTCTATCCAATCATCGGAACCATGCGGGACCAGCTAAACCTTGACCTGGATTATTGACAATTACCGAAATCTTTGGAACAACCTGTTGCGGCATTTCCCCAAATTGATGTAATTTCGGCCCTCAATCTTTATTCATAACCAAAACCTAAATACAGGTATATGGCCGAAGTGATCAGAATGCCCCTTCTCAGCGATACCATGACAGAAGGCAAGATCGTGAAATGGAACAAATCTGTTGGCGATTCTGTTAAAAGTGACGATGTGCTGGCAGATGTTGAAACCGATAAAGCAACCATGGAAGTGGTAGGCTATGCCGATGGCACCCTGCTCTACATTGGTGTAAAAGAAGGTGATGCTGCCAAAATAAACGAAATCATTGCCATAGTAGGCAAACCCGGTGAAGATATACAGGGATTGATTGGATCAGGTTCGCCTGCTGCTTCATCGCCTGCACCAGCTGCTGCTCCGGCCCCGGCGGCTCCGGCTCCAGCAAGTACAGCACCCTCAGTTACACCAGAACAACTGGGTGTAACAGTTATCAGAATGCCGCTTCTGAGCGATACGATGACTTCCGGTAAGATTGTACAATGGAATAAAAAAGTTGGTGATACCGTAAAGGCTGACGACAACCTGGCTGATGTAGAAACAGACAAGGCAACCATGGAAGTTGTTGGCTATGCAGATGGCACCCTTCTCCACATTGGTGTACCCGATGGTGAATCTGCCAAAATAAATGATGTCATCGCCATCATTGGCAAAGCCGGAACAGATATATCCGGATTACTCGCTTCCCTGGGTAACCCTGCAGCGACAGCTGCTCCAGCAACAGCTCAGTCAGCTCCGGCTGCAGCCCCGGTAACTGTTGCTGCTCCAGCTCAACAAACAGACGGACGCATCAAAGCATCTCCCCTTGCCAAAATGCTTGCCAAAGACAAAGGCATTGACCTTGGTCAGGTTGCAGGATCAGGTGATGGTGGCAGAATTATCCGCAAAGACGTGGACAACTTCACAGCTGCAGCCCCTGTTTCAGCTCAGCCTGCGGCTCAGGTGGCTGCTCCAGCTCGCACAATCACAACTGGCCAGGAAGGTTTTGTTGATACACAGCTGACATCCATGCGGAAAACAATTGCCCGCAGACTGGGTGAGAGCATGTTTACAGCTCCTCATTTCTACCTGAAAATGGACATCTGTATGGACAATGCCATCAAGGCAAGGGCCCAGATGAATGAGGTAAGTCCAACAAAGATATCTTTCCAGGATATGCTCATTAAGGCTTCTGCACTCGCCCTGAAAAAACACCCTGCTGTTAACAGCAGCTGGATGGGGGATTTCATCAGAACCTATGACCATGTGCACATTGGTTCAGCCATTGCACTTCCTGAAGGTCTTATTGTTCCAGTGCTGCGTTTTGCCGACCATAAATCTCTTTCCCAGATTGCACTGGAATCAAAAGAGTTATACGACAAGGCCAGGAATAAAAAAATCCAGCCTGCCGATTTCACAGGAAACACTTTCACCATTTCCAACCTGGGCATGATGGATATTGATGAATTTACTGCAATCATCAATCCGCCAGACAGCTGCATCCTCGCAGTTGGAAAAATCAGGGAAGTTGTCATTAAAAAAGGTGACGGATTTGGCACTACCCAAATGATGAAACTGACACTGAGCTGCGATCACAGAAGTGTGGATGGTGCAGTAGGTGCTTCTTTCCTGCAAACACTTAAAAAGTATATGGAAAATCCGGTTACCATGCTGGTTTGAGTACATCAATAAACCTGAAAAAGCCGGCCTTAAACCGGCTTTTTTTATATGCTGAATGATGAAAAGAAAAACCCTCGTTATTGGCGCCTCTGCAAGAGAATCTCAATACAGCAACATTGCAATCAGACAACTGAGAGAAAAAGGTCATCCCGTGGTTGCATTTGGCAGAGAGGCATGCACCATCGCAGATGTTGCCGTAGAAACTCTTTTTCCGGTTGATCAGGACATTGACACGGTAACGCTATACCTGAATCCTGAACGTCAGCAAGCATTTTATGAGCAAATAATCAACCTGCATCCTGAGCGGATCATTTTCAATCCAGGAACAGAAAATCCCGAACTGGCTAAGCTGGCAGCGGAAAATGGGATAGCAACTATCGAAGCATGCACCCTGGTGATGTTGTCTGTTGGCAACTACTAAAAATGATTTTGCGTAATTTCTGCAACCTATTACTTACACTTCTTAAGTAGTAATACCCAATTTATCTGAATAACTACGCGGAATGTACGAATCCGTATTTATCCAGCGTTTCAACTATACAGCAAGCTGATCAGTCAGCAACTGGCCCGTTTTTAATCCAATATCCAACCTTATTTCTCCCATCCATTGAACACATTGTAAAGGGGTTTTGCCAATCGCATCACCCCTTTATCTTATCTGCTTATCTTTGTGATATGGAAACAACAAGTGTGAGGGTTCGGTTTGCTCCGAGTCCAACAGGTGGACTGCACCTTGGGGGTGTAAGAACAGCCCTTTTCAACTATCTTTTTGCCAGGAAACACAATGGTAGCTTTGTACTTCGAATTGAAGACACAGACCAGACAAGGTTTGTTCCCGGAGCAGAGCAGTATATCATAGACTGCCTGAAGTGGTGTAACATTGCCCCTGATGAAGGTCCGCACCTGGACGGCCATTTTGGTCCATACAGACAAAGTGAACGTAAAGCAACATACAGACAGTACGCTGAACAGCTTATCACCAAGGGTAATGCCTACTACGCATTCGATACCCCTGAAGAGCTGGAGAACATGCGAAACAGGTTCAGGACCGAAGCCAACCCATCCCCGCAATATGATGCCAGGGTAAGGATGGAAATGAAGAATTCCCTCACCATGACCGCCGAAGAGCTGCGTGAAGAACTGGAAAAAAAGACCCCGTATGTAGTCCGTATAAAAATGCCTGCAGGC
>CANHUF010000181.1 GCA_947463715.1 Sphingobacteriales bacterium | reverse complement strand
TCAGTTGATAACCTTTTTTCATCAGATTCAAGCATTTGAATTGACAAAGCCTGCTGGCCTTTATTAGATTCTTCCAGATGCTTGAATGTAGCCCTCATTTGTTTTTGTTCATTTCTATATGTATCCAGCTTCAATGAATAGAATTTTTGATTTGATTTTTCAATCATTGCTGAAACGCTTCGCACTGCCGAAAACGAGGAATCTTGGGATACTCGAGATGAACTTCGTCTTTTGATTGTTTCCAAATCATATGTAGGGGTTATTCTTGTATAAAAGGCCCTCTGAATCTCATCCCATGGCATAGCATCTGGATTATCTTTTTCGCGATACTTGAGATTCTCATATTGATCAGGCAGAATGATATCTGGTGTCACACCTTTTAACTGGGTGGATCCTCCATTAATTCTGTAGAATTTTTGTAGCGTTAGCTTGATTGTACCCAATTCACTGTTATCACTATTTAACACCCTTGAAGCTGATTCTAGTCCAATATTACGTTGAACTGTTCCTTTTCCATAAGTGGAAGTGCTACCAATTACAATTCCTCTGCCATAATCTTGAATCGCTGCTGCAAATATTTCCGAAGCGGATGCAGAAAATTCATTCACCATAACGGCAAGCGGACCATCATAAAGAACAGTTCTGTCTCGGTCTCTTAATACAGTTGGATTCCCTTCCCTATCTTTAACCTGAACAACTGGACCCTCAGGGATAAAAAACCCAACCATTTGAACAACATCATATAAAGATCCACCACCATTATTACGCAAATCCATAATGATGCCATCAACCTGTTGCTCTTTAAGTTTTAGAATTTCTTTAGCCACATCCTGAGAACATTTTGCACCATTGGGGCGTTCCCAGTCTGCATAAAATTCAGGCAAGAAAATATATCCCATTTTTTTTCCCTGCTCAGTTATCACTGCACTTCGTGCATATGTTTCATCCAGCTCTACCTCTTCCCTGATCATGGTAACTATCCTAATACTTCCATCAGCTTTTTTAATGGTTAACCTGACTTCTGTCCCCTTCTTACCCCTGATTAGCTTAACAGCTTCCTCAGTTTCAAATCCTGTAAGATCTACAGGTTCTGTGGATCCTTGTGCTACCTTGAGTACCTGGTCACCAACAGTAATTTGCTGTGATTTCCAGGCAGGCAATCCTGCAACAAGTGTGGCAACCTTAATTGCACCATCATCGTAGCGTAAAGAAGCACCAATTCCATAAAATTTACCACTCATCTGCTCATCAAAAGATCTTTTTTCCAAAGGTGGGAAAAAGGTGGTATGGGGATCCATCGTATTGGTAATCACATTTACAAGCATATCAAATCGTTCGTCAGGCTTTGTTTTATTCAACATCCTTTCGAAGTTTCTTGTCATGATCTGTTTTACCTTAGTTCTTGCATCATTTTCGAGTTGTGTATCAGATTTGAAGGTACTATCTGTTGATTTTAATAATGCACGCTGATCCAACAAATCTGAATACCTTTCTAATGCCATGAATTTCAACCTCTTACGCCATATTTCCTTACGTGCTGTTTCATTTTTAGGAAATTCAGCCTTATCGGGATCAAGAGATATTTCTTCATCAGCCTGGAACTGGAAGGGCTGCTGAAACAGGGCCGGCATCAAATCAGCAAGTTCACGTCCCCTTTTCAGGTATAACGCATCTATGGCATAGAAAAACTGAATAGGAGCACCATGTAATTCATCATCAATGCTAAGCTCAAACTTCTTAAGTTCTTTTATATCAGCTGCAAGAAATACATTCTTATCCGGATCAAGTGATTCTATATACTTTGAAAATATCTTTTTTGAGAATTCATCATCCACTTTTTTAGGATTGTAATGAGCAGCCTCAAGCATTTCAGTTACCTGAACAAATATCTGCTCATACTTTCCGGGAGGATTAACCAGCCCTGATGAATTGAAAGCGATCAGAAAACCAGCAACTACTAAGACAAGAACTATTGGCAGTGACTTTTTGCTAACCATAAAATGGATGATTTTTGATAACATAATCAAAAATAAATGATTTACACCTGCCTTATCCAAAGAATTGGATAAGCGGTGTAAAAAGAATTGTTAATAAATTTAAGGAAGGGAGGAAGATGGGTCTCGAACCCACGACCTTCTGAACCACAATCAGACGCTCTAACCTACTGAGCTACAACCTCCATGAAAGAGATGCAAAAATAATGGTTTTTATATCTTATTCAAAATACAATTTAACTTTTATTATATCGATTAACTTTGCACAAATTATTTCGAATGAATTACTGGCTCATCCTGATTCCATTTATTTCCTCTTTCATTGGTTGGTTCACCAACTGGATAGCCATTAAAATGCTTTTTCATCCCAGGATGCCCATAAAAATCCTCGGCATTACCTTTCATGGTATTTTTCCAAAAAGACAGCAACAATTTGCTGAAAAACTTGGTAAAATGGTGAGCTCCGAACTTATTTCATTTCAGGAAATTGAGGAAAAAATCACCAATTCCAGAAACCTTGAAAAAGTATTACCCTTTATTGAAGAACGTATAGATGATTTTTTGAGAAGAAAACTCAGTGAGGTGTTCCCCATAATTTCCATGTTTATAGGAGACAGTACGATTAATCAGCTGAAAACCGTATTTATGGAAGAATTAAAAGGCATATTTCCTGAAATGATCAGAAAATATATGAAAAATCTGGAATCAGAAATGGATCTCGAACAAATGGTTACAGCAAAGGTTGCTAAATTTTCAAGTGAAAAAATGGAATCAATACTGATTCAGATTATGTCTAAAGAATTCAGATTTGTTGAAATCATTGGGGGTGTTTTAGGCTTTTTGATAGGAATTCTACAAATAATCATAACTATCATAACATCCTGAACTTAAACGCATCTAAATTGTTTAACCTTTTCTTTTGATTTCCGCCGAAAGAACTTGATTCTTCAGGCATCTAAATTTTAAACCCCTTTTCATGCAAAAATTTTTCATCTTATTCCTATCCCTATTTTCAATTGCAGTGCAGGCACAAAATCCAGCCGGAGGCAGACCTGCTACCGGAGGGAATGCACAAAATATGAATATAGGAAGATTTTATGGTAGGATCATGGATGCCAGTACCAATAAAAGTGTTCAGTCTGCATCTGTACAATTGATACAAACAAGAGTTGATTCAGCTACCAAACAAAAAAAAGATGTTATACTGAGCGGACAACTTACCAAAGCCAATGGTGATTTCAGTCTTGAAAACCTGCCTTTATTTGGACAGTTCAGGTTAAAAGTAACTGCAATCGGTTTTCTTACTCTTGAAATGCCAGTTAAATTCGATATAGCCAGAGGTGGTGATTTTTCAAAAATAATGAGTAATGCAGATGTTGACCTTGGAAATATCAAATTGGAAGTAGACGCCAAGCAATTGGAAGAAGTAAAGGTTGTAGGAACCAAGCCATTTATGCAGATGGGAGTAGACAGAAAAATTTTCAATGTTGAGAAAAACCTGGTCTCAACAGGACAAACTGCATCTGAAATGATGAGGAATATTCCTGGTGTTGATGTTGATATTGATGGCAATGTATCTCTCCGAAACTCATCTCCTACTATTTTTGTTGATGGCAGGCCAACTAATTTAACCCTTGATCAAATTCCTTCTGATGCAATTCAAAGTGTTGAATTGATTACAAATCCTTCTGCCAAATTTGATGCCTCTGGAGGAATGTCGGGTATTATCAATATTGTGTTGAAAAAGAACAGAAAGGCCGGATATAACGGGAATATCAGAAGTGGACTTGATTCAAGGGGAATGCCTAATCTGGGAGGTGATATAAACGTCAAGCAGGATAAGGTTAATCTCTTTGCCAGTTCAATGTATAATCAGAGAAAATCCATTGGAGAGGGACAGTCATTAAGAGAGGAATTCTTTAGCGTTCCCACTATTCGTTATGACCAAAGCAATAACCCCATTAGTAAAGGTTTCTTTAATTTCAACAGAGCTGGCCTTGACTACTTTGCAGATAACAGGAATACCTTCACACTTTCAGGAAGTTTTGTTAATGGAAAGTTTGATAACAGTGACCTGCTTGCTATTTTAACTGATACTTTATACAATACTGGCACAAAATCTATTCGCTCTGAACGGGAAACAAGCTCTTCATTCAATTTTAAAAATTATGGAGCAGCCTTAGGGTACAAACACTTGTTTAGTAAAAAAGGAATGGAGCTTACTGCCGATGCGAATTATAACAAAAGTAATAACTTAAGTTCAGGTGGTTTCCAAACGCAGTATTTTGACTTGTCTAATGTGCCTAAAGGAGGTTTAATAGATCAAAAACAAACTGGAAAAGGAGGCAACTCTTTTTATACTATACAAACAGACTTTACAAATCCTTTATCTGAAAACTCAAAACTGGAACTCGGTGCACGCATTGCAATAAGAGATTTCCAAAGCGAAAATCTAAACTATATTTATAATATTGCTTTTGGTGATTACATTCCCATCACTTCAATCAATGCAAATTATAAGTTTAACGATAAGGTTTTTGCAGCCTACGGAACCTATTCTAACGTTATTGGTAAAAAAACCAACTATCAACTTGGATTAAGAGCAGAAAGCTCTGTGTATAAAGGTACCCTACTCACAAACGGAAGTAGCTTTGGAAATAGCTATCCATTAAGCCTTTTCCCAAGTATAAATTTCACCCATCAGATTGACCAAACACAGGATTTACAATTCAGTTTGGCAAGAAAAATCAACAGGCCCAATTTCTTCCAGATCCTGCCTTTTGTAGATTACACGGATTCTTTGAATATCAGCCGGGGTAATCCAGACCTTATTCCTGAGTTCACAAACTCAGTTGAAATGAATTATCAGAAGTCTTTCAAAGGAAGTCACAGTATTTTCTTCTCAGCCTATTTCAAACAAACTGATAACCTTATCACCAGATATCAAATAAAGGAAGAAAGTACGATACCTGGTAAGGATATCCTGATTAATACGTTTATAAACGCCAACAGCAGTCAGGCTTATGGTCTTGAGTTCACAGCCAGAAATCCCCTTACTAAATGGCTTGAAGCGACAACAAACCTCAATTTTTTCAATTCTTCCATCAACAGCAGTAACCTACAGGTTGATCTCAACAATTCACTGTGGAGCTTTTTCGGTAAACTTAACCTCAATATTAAGATGCCCGCGAATTTTTCATTACAACTTGCAGCTGATTACAGGAGCAAGTCTATTCTCCCACAAAACGGATCAGGTGGTGGTGGTGGTGGATTTGGTGGAGGCGGTGGCGGAAGAGGTGGCGGAGGCGGTGGAATGAGCGGCGGTGGCGGCTGGGGCGGATTTACGCAAACCACTGCTCAGGGCTATGTGAACCCCAATTATGGTTTTGAATTTGCACTTAGGAAAGATTTCCTGAAAGAGAAA
Source organism: Sphingobacteriales bacterium (assembly GCA_947463715.1). Lineage (GTDB taxonomy): Bacteria > Bacteroidota > Bacteroidia > Chitinophagales > Chitinophagaceae > Pollutibacter. The sequence continues at coordinate 214 of CANHUF010000181.1, read as the reverse complement.
AGAGGATCACTGACTTTGAGTATGAATGATATTTTCAAGACTAAAATATATGGATCTTATTCGGAATCTAATTTCTTTACACAATCTAACTCCAGGAGAAGAGACTGGCAGGTATTCAGGTTGAACTTTAATTATAGATTTGGAAAAGTAGATGCTTCACTTTTCAAACGAAAAAATACGAGAAGTGGTCAGGATGGTATGAATGAGGGAATGC
>CANHUF010000180.1 GCA_947463715.1 Sphingobacteriales bacterium | reverse complement strand
TTATTTTAGTTCCATATTCTTTTGTGCTTATCCCTGTAGGTATAGCTATTGTATCTGTTATAGGTAGACCAGGATTACATAATCCATCTGATTGTAAATGCGTTACTACATTTAGTATCATAGTAGCACCAGGTCCTCCAGTAGGTAAATATCTAGCTGATAAACTTATAGTATATCTACTATTTCCATCTCCAAAATCTGTTTCATTTACAAAATAATTTAGTTCATAGTTAGATACTAAAAATTCAGGTCCTCCTGAATTTACTGGAAGAGGTGAAGTAGAACCTTGTGAAATATAAATTGTTTCTACTATAGGTTCTTGTAATTCAAAACTTTGAGAATATGGAGTAAATGATCCACTTATACTATGTAAAATAGGAACATATCTAAATCCTCCTTCATAAATAGATATAGGTTTTTTACTCAATAATTTTTGGGAATAAGAATTCCTTTCATCATATTCAAATAGAGATACATCAGTAGTTTCCCCTGATTTGAATATGTTTTGAACTTCAAAAATATTTTCGTTTGTTTTTGTGAGATTTATTACGTCTTGATTGTCATCAATTATATATTTTATTTGCGCATTTGATCTAGCAGGAAAAAAAGCAGATGCCGTATAGATATCCACTAAATAAGCATATTGAAATTTGAGTTTATCTATAGCTGCTTGTTTTCCATAACTTATATCACCCACGCTATATGTTGAATAAAATTTACTTTTTGTATAAGATCCATCATATCTAAAATTACTCCAAGCCTTTGTGTAGTAATTGTAGTCTTGTAATTCTGCAAATGGATTATATTTGTTTCCATAAGATGCTGAATAATTTATGCTCATTTGAGCTATGGATGCAGTGATTAATCCATAGTTTACTGGAGTAGTTTGATTTGCAGAATAATCTAAATCTAATCTCCAATGAGATTTTACAGCTTTAGATATATTTTGGAATGTAGCTCCTCTATTTACCAAAACAGGAAGAGAACCTGTGTAAGAGGATATATCGTATTGTGACATTGATAATCCATTAACAACGTCTATAATAGTTCCTCCAAATTCCCCTGTTACTTTCTCAACCCCTTGACTAGAAGTATATTGAATATATCCTAATTGAGATGGGATATCCCAAGAGTGTTGGGTTGATCCTGAGATGGTATTTCCAACACCGCCTGTTATCTCTATCATATCTATAGATTGAGATAATAAGTTTAACGATGCAGAAGGTTCATGTCTAGCATACTTACTTCTATCTAACATTGATGGCTTTATAATAAGGCCAGTAGATAGGTCAGCTCTAGCAGGAACAAAATCTTTTACTGTTTTAAATATCGCGTTATTATAATACTTTATCATTCTCATATACTCATATAAACTATGAGGAAAAGTATATGAAGAAAAATAAGCGTTTCTAAATGAATCCAAAGATGTATAAGTAGGATTATACATATCTAAAGGATTACCTATTAAACTATCAATATTGAAGTATCCTTGAGTTTGGTTTATATTTGCATTTATCTTATCAGATGGAGAAAATCCAAATTCCAACTCAGATGTATTTAATCTATTATCAGTTGAAAAATATTGAATAGATGCATTAGGATGTAATAGCGAAGAAGATAGTTGTAATGGCTGAGGAATAATAGTTATCTTATCGTTGTTTACTTCTGATATACCGTTTTTTGAATATCTATTATATCCACCAAATTCGTTTATAGTTAGTATTTCTTCAGGTATACCAAAACAATTTGTTAATGCGGTTATTCCTACTCTTGTTCCTTTTGTTTTTACTAGATAAGGTAAATTGTGGTATAGACGTTTATATATCTCTTTCTGTAAATCATTAGCTCCTATAGTAGGCATGTCTGATAACACATAATTATCTATTAATTCATTACCTATAGGAGGTAATAAACTACCGTCTTCGTTTATACCAAACAAAGAATAATACAAATTATCTGAGATGCTTGTGTTTGTATATGTTATAAACCCTAATCCTCTAAGAGCGTCTGAAACCAAATCACCAGATATACCGGTTTCTAAATCATTAGTAGCGTCAAACCTATTAGTTACATCTTTGTAATAAACCCAAACATTATCGAAATGTTGGCCAACCATTTGAACAAATGTAACATATGGTTGGTTGTTACTATCATCTAAAATATATTGAGGTATAGTATATGATAATTGGTTAGGATTAATATTATCATAATAAGAGGCTGATAGAGATTGGGTAGCGAACCAATTTACTGAATCAAGCGCAGTTGTTGGAGATAATAAATAAGGTTGAGTTGATGTAGTTTTTGGCCATGCCCAAGACGCTGAGTTATAATATAAGGCGTACTCATATATATCAAACTTCTCGATTGTTTGATCTATGTAAGATTGTAATGTGTTTATGGTAGCGTCTGTAGCCGAACCTGCAGCCGTTTGTTGAAACGCTATTTGAGCGTTATAATCTTCTATTAGTTGTAACTTATATTTGAAGTTGTTTAATCTTTGTGAAACACTAGAGAAGTGAATAAAATTAGAGTATTCTGAAAAATCTATATTTATATCAACTGCTTTATCATCATAGTAACTTTTTAATTTATCATTTCCTCCAAAAAAAGTGGAAGAAAATAGTGTAGAATAATTATAATAAGGAGTGGTTTGTCCTATTTTTTTATCTAAACTAATTTTAAAATTAGCTCCTCTTAATCTATTTGCTGGAACTACTGGAGTAGATTCTATTTGTATATTTACTAAATAACTAGCACTCTCTGCTATTTTATCTACAATCCAAAAATCTGATTTTAAACCAAATTCTAAAGGAAGAGGTTCATATAATTTTATTAATAGGTAAGAACCCTCTTCATCCTCTGTATACGCTACATTTGTGCATATAACTAATCTATTATCACCGAAATTCAAATAAAAATCAGGGTAATAATTTTTCTCTTGTATATAAATTTGATAATTTGTAAACCCGCTTCTTATGCTTGAATCACTTAAATCTTGAGAAGATAATTTTAACTCTGTTCTGGATGTAGAAATTTCTTTTATCCAATACTTAGCAAATCTATTTGAATTAAATAATCTTCTAAAAAAATTATATTGTATTGTAAGAGTACCTCTATCAAATCCTCTTATTCTAAGATCTTCTTGAGGATCTAACTCTATATTTGCAAATAATCCATTTGCGGCTTTTACATTTTCAGGGTAATAATTAGACGCATCATAATTAGTATCTATTAAAAAACCTTCTTCATTATATGTATGATATTCTATATAGTCTTCACGTTTTCCAAAACTTGAAAATATATAATTACTTGAAACAAGATTATTATCTCTATCAGAATAATCTTGGTATTCATATCCATTACCTCTATACTTTATATCAACTATCTCCATTATTTTGTTAATTTGTCTACATTAAATATTGTAGTATTTATATCTAATAGCTGCTGTCTTAAAGAGTTTATTTCTTCTATTAGTGCTAGTTTTTCTGGATCTATTATGTTTCCTCCTAAATACTCTGTGCTTCTAACTACAAGATATTCGTGAGAATTTATTTCTCCATTTGGAGGAATGTCAAAAAATAGAGTTTCATACATCTCAAAAAACTTTTCAACTGTGGGAGCTTCCTCTTCTTCTACTTCTGTAGACACCATTAATTCTGTGAATTTAGAATCTATAGCGTTTGAGTAGGTACTTACACCTCTAATTTGTTTTATAAGATCTAATTTTTTATTCATTACTTTGTAATTTTAAAAATTAGTTCGCTATCCCAAACTATTACTTCTCCATCTTCTAATTCAGATTGAACCACTATTTTATAATATCTTTCTGGTTCTAATCCATTCATATACATCATAAAATAACTAGATGTAGGATCACAATTTATGCGAGTATAATCATAATCATAATCAACTACAACTTCATTTGTTTTAGCGTCTATCAAACTCCAGTAAGAATTCTGTGGTAACGCTTTATTCGTCATATACCAAGAAGAAGTAGTGAATACCCTTTGTGGATACTTATCTCTAGAGTTTATTCTAAATTTATATTTCTCTGTGTTTCTATTGAAACTACCTAAATTATTACCGAGAGTAATTACTGTGTTACTGTTATTTATTATTTCTAAATCTCCTGGAACGTAATCACTATCATCCCATCTAATCTCTAAAGTTGGTGGATATATTGTATGAGTATCATTACTAAAGTAATTCAACATCATAAAACTACCAGAATTATTTTCTACTTGTTGGGTATGTTTTATGATTATACCATTATTTGTGTTTCCTGAGAACCAATAATCTGATATGTTTGTTATATCTACGTTTATATCCTTTGATGACTGATTGTTAAAAGATTGTGTTGTGAGTAAATTTGGGACCCATGATCCACCTCCGCTCACAAAGTAATATGAATATGAACTAGAATTAAAAAGATTCCAGTTTTTTATTGGGAACGTGCTGTTATACCTATAAGATCCAGTTTGATACCAAGACACACCAGTTCTGTTGTCTGGAAAATCTCCGAAGTGGCCGACTCCCATTTGCCAACCTTTATCTAAAGGTCGGAATTCCAAAGAATAGTTTTGTGATAGGTTCTCAGCCCTTGCGATATATGCCTTAAAATATGTTTTATAAGAAGATCCACTAGTTGAATAACCTTTTATTTTCTCTATATCAGAGTTTGAAAATTTTACTAATGATCTTCTTATATCATCTCCCATTAAAGAAGTTGCGCCTAAATAAAGTCTATCATTTTTTGGATCGTCGCTATTTTTAACAGACACTTCTAATATCTCGTCTAGCCCAGTATTTTTTGTTGGATATCTAGAATATATAGTAGTATCTTGTTCTGCGAAAATTTTATATACGGCCATTGTTTTATTTTTAGTAAGAAACTACGCGACCTCTTATATCTAATTCTGGAAACTTTATTTCAAATATAGATGTATCTAAACTAGGATACACTACTCCATTTAATATAGCACTTTGTATATCGTAAGAATACTGTGAATAATTTCCTCCTGTTTTATTTACTATGTCTATAGATTTAACACTCTGTACTCCTTCAACTACGTCTAAAATAGTTGCTATGTCACTTAATATTATAGGCTCATTTATTTGCCAATTTTCAGATGAAAAATATTTTTTCATTTCTGTTAAACATCTAGCTAAAACGTCTTGACTATTATAATTAGGTCTCATTATTATATCAAAATTACAACCTATATTTATTATATAAGCTGGTTTTACATTAACAGCATCAGTTAACATTCTATAATCTGAAATATAAGACTTTAAGTTTTTCATCAATGCTTCAGATGGCTGTCCTAATTTGCCTAAATCATCTAATCCTAAAACATATAAACTAACTGATACTTGATCTCTATTTACTATGCTATCTCCATAATAAGTACTAAAAGTGGAGTCGTCTTTTGTTATATATGCTTTAGAAATTTTACCATATTGAGCAGGCATACCAATAGCTTTTTGTAGATAATCAGCCTGTGTAACTGCTCTATTTTGAGACATATAAGTAGAAAGAATATTTTGTCTCAATTCTTCAATTGAATCGCCGTCTCCTCCTCCAGATGCAGCTGTTGGATTATTCACAGTTATAGTATTCAAGTAACTGTTATCA
>CANHUF010000179.1 GCA_947463715.1 Sphingobacteriales bacterium | reverse complement strand
TCCTGAGGGTATCGTTGAAGGCATAGCGGTAGAGTCCCCAGTAACCCAGGAAATACATCTCGTCGTCAGAGTGGTTCCATCCGTCAGAAAGCATCTTCGCATGCTTATCGGAAAGATCTCCTGCTTCTCCAATGATTCGCATCGGCCGCATGAGGTTCTCAAGATAACCATGGCGTTCCATGAGTTCGAAGGCTTTAGTTTTGTAAATTGACTTGCCGGTGAAGTGATAAGCCGTTTGCAACATGGCAATTATGTTGCTTGAGTTGAGTTTGCGGTCGCCAACCACGATCGGTAAAGCATTCACGTAAGCTGGATTCCATTTGCCCCAGGTAGTAGGCTTACCATCAAAATCGATCAGGTAAAAATCGTTCTTGATAATGTGCATCATCAGGGTGTCAAGCAACGCGATAGCCTTCTTGGCGATTGATGGTTCATCTACCAATTCAGCAATGGCGCCGTATACGAAAACGTGACCAATGGCTTCATCAGAGGATGTAGTGGATTTCCAGTCCCATTCAGGATCAGGAGCGTGCTGCCAGCGTTCAGGGTCGCTCAACATTTTGATGAACCCGCTGCGTTCAAAGGAGCGCGACGGGAAGCCAGGAACAGGATTGATTGTATAGAGTCGCTCCATTGCATCAAGCGATTCACTGATATTGGTCAGCGCATCGGCCGTTCTGGTTACAGCATAGCGAAATACTTCAGCGCCGAGGTACATGGATGTCCATAGACCGTCATTATCAGAATCAGATAGATAACCTGTTGATAAGTCGCCTTCTTTCATACCAGATAACGTTGCGTTGAAGCCATTGCGGATATGGCGGTCACGCACCTGTTGCTGAAAGAACTCGGCCTTATCGGCTAACGTCATGTAACGGAAACAGATTTGTCCAAGACCAGCCTCTGTCAATAATAGCACGGATCCATCAGGTCCTTCTCCTATGTTTGAGACTACTTGTCCCGGCATCCATCTTTGTCCCTGGTAATAGTCGAATTTGCCTTCAGTCTTCATGGCAAAGGCACCATTTGACGTTCCGAACCAGACCTTGTCGCCAATAGCCCGAACACTTCGTATGTCAACCACCGGTAGTTTCTGGAAGGGCCCCGCAACAACCTTGGTCTGAAGGTCCAGGGTCAGGTAACCATCTTGTGTGCCTATCCATGCCTTGCCACCAAAGAGATCGAAGGATGTAAGTCCTTTCCCCTGGTATAAAGACTCGAGAGACATATTTTGCAAATTAAAGCATTGAAGGTTTGTCGAAGTCAGCACAAGGAATCCGCGCCCAGGTTCATAACGTATTTCACGAACGCCTCCAGCTACACTTTTCTTTGATAGGGTACCTTCCTTTGTGATGTAATGGATGGAGTTCCCGTCGCTGATTAGATATTGATTGCTAGTACCTCCAGCCAGCATGCGGGCGCCAGGAAGTTGGTGGGGAATATGCAGTGAGCCAGCCCATGCATTGCTGAAGATGGCTTTATCGTCGATGAGGACAAACTGACCCAGGTGATTGGTCAATCCCTGTATCTTTTTGGTGACGGTTGTGCGGTAACGGTTGTCTGGCCGAAGGCTGCCCGGATAAAGGAACTGTCCGTCATGTGGCAGCAGCACGCCAGCAGATGAGAACACCCGAATGCTACCGTTGCGATCGGCGCAGGCATTAACCAATGCTGTTGCAGGATTTAGAGGTTTATATTTGATGCCCAAGTCTTGTAAAAATGCACGGTCAGTATGCACAGGCTGTCCGGGTTGCTTCTGGGCGTAACACTCTGTAACTGGTAAGACAAAAGTGAGTGTCAGTATGAAATGGATTGAAAGAAAAAGAACACCGTAAATGGATGAATGATGAGGCAAACGATTCTTGGGCAGCATACAAATCAATTTATGAAATTAATCTGAATTAAAAACTATCAGTGAAATAACGATCAAGTAATGCTCAATAGTAATATCCAAAAATAATGTTCATTTCATCTTCGCTTGTCAATCCGAAATTCACAGTTTTAGCTGTATTATTGAAATAAGTTACTTCAGAAGTTAGTCCCTCACCTGCCTGAAGCACAATAGGAGTTGAGTAGGAAGTAAACACAGGATGCTCCCAGTCTGTATTCGTATAAATGATTTCACCATTGCGTGCACCACCAGAAATCTTGATTATAAATTTTTCTCCCAGCTTATGAAAATGGGAAGTGAGCACAACTACTCTTGTTGTCTGATTGAAATTGAAAGTCTTGGTAAAAGTTTTACGTTGACCTGCCGGAATGCTGATTTCGAGATTATTCAAATCAAGGGTTTTGGCCAGTTGTTGAACAGTACCAGCTGGTATGGTATAAAAATTTACATAGTTTTCTCCCTTGAGCGTATAAGAAGTTTTATTGAAGTAATGTGCATTCAAGTCCAATGGCGTTGCCGGATCTATTTTCAATGCCACACCTGGTGGTAAGGTAAAATCACTATTTACGTCTGAACCACCACCCATAAAAATATGGTTCTGTATGTTTTCTGCATTGATGGTTCCATTAGAATTTCTGAGATCTCGTAATACGTTCTCAGTAGGCAACAGCAATGAATTTCTGAAGCCATATACCACCAGGTGATGACTGTTTGACATACCTTTCAACTGAATTCTGTTTACATAAGCAGCTTGCGTATTGGGTGTATTTTTTCGAATAAAAACCTCGCGTTCAAAATTAGCAGGGATATCGAAAGGATTAATTTTAAGCTGGAATCCAGTTCCAGCAGGAGGGGGAGCCAGAGGTTCAATCTGAGGCTGACATGGATTTTTATTATCAAGCAGTGATTCATTCACAGACCCATCGGTTGCGCTGGCGCCATTGATAATCCACTTTTGTATAAAGTCAACTTCTCCCTGAGAGAGAAAATTTCCTCCCAGGGGCATGTGTGCGCCGAAGTTGGCTGATGATGAATGGTGACCTGTTTCACAGGCAATTTTATGCATCAGAAAACTATTATTAGGATTTTTTGGGTCAACCCGTTTCAAACCCAGATTAGCCGCCGCCGCATTTTTAGCCATTACACCAACCAGATTAGCATAGGATTTACCGGGTATCAGCACCAAACCGTGTTGGGTATAAGATGCATCTGCAGTAGAAGCATGACAACCCGATAGGGCACACGATACATTCAGAATTTTATCCTGTATAATTTCGAATGAAGGTTTAACAGTAGCCTCAGCAGCTGGTTTTTTTTCACAGGCTTCCAGTAGTATGAAAAGTCCGCATATAATTGCCAAAAGCTTTACTGGACTAAACTTAAACATAAGTAACTTCATATTATTCCGTTTTTATAGAAATCTATAGAGAAAGTTACATAATTTAATATATCATCATTCACTTTCATTCACCTTTGTAACTTTGGATTTCAATACAATTTATGTTCACAATCCTGAGACGAATAATAGTAGTTAGTTTATTGATTGTAGTTACAACTGCTTGTGCAAAAAAATCACCATCGACTCCTCCTCCTAATGACAATACTACTCCTCAGATTACAATTAGTACAGTGCTCACTGGTTATGAGATCATCTGGGGTTTTGATTTCCTTCCCAATGGGGATTTCCTGTTTACTGAGAAGCGTGGTAAAATTTATCGCTCCATCAATGGCGTAGTAACTGAATTAACTGGTTTTCCTGTAGTAAGAAGTAGTGGTCAGGGCGGATTGATGGATGTTCGTGTTCATCCGGATTATTCCAGTAATGGCTGGGTCTATGCCAGTTTTGCAGCTACTGCAACCAATGGCACAGGAGAGCTTCGTGTGATTCGATTCAAAATTGCAGGGACTGCCCTACAAAATGTAGAAACCATTTTTCAGACAGGTGGTGGAAATAGTTGGAATGGGCATTACGGATCGCGTTTGGGATTTGATGCCAATAAGATGCTTTACATAACGGTTGGAGAAGGTGGTACCGGAAGTTATGGAGGTCCCAATGCCAGCAATCGTAACTCCTCTAACACAGCTTCACCCTGGGGGAAAATTCACCGCGTTACTGCATCGGGTGGGGTGCCAACTGATAATCCTGTTTTACCCGGACAAACCACCCCCAGTACAATATTTGCTTATGGCATAAGAAATCCGCAGGGAATGGTTATCCATCCAACAACGGGTGCTATATGGGAATCAGAGCATGGTCCAAAAGGCGGAGACGAAATCAATATTGTTACTTCCGGAGCCAATTACGGCTGGCCTTTTTATTCGTTGGGAATGAATTATGATAATACTGCTATTTCTCAAGGCCATTCAGCAGCAGGTATAACTGCACCATCATTTTCCTGGATACCTTCAATTGGTGTATCGGGAATCACAATCATCACAGCTAATTCTTTCAAAGCATGGAAAGGAAACCTGTTGGCGGGTGGACTGGCTTCGCAAAGGCTGCATCGATGTATCGTTAATGGTTCTGCGATTACACCTGCAGAAACAGTAGAGGGAATCAATGGAAGGGTGAGGCATGTGGCGCAGGCTCCGGATGGTACTATTTATGTGGCTGTGGAAGGTCCGGGACGGATATTGAAGATTACAGCTCAGTAATTAAATCTCATCTTTTTTAGGAGTCCTAGAAATTTATATGATAAAGCTGACATGAGTTTCATGCTTAGATCTCGCTATAAATTATTGATATATAATCTCAAGGTATCTGTATATCACTTATGAAACAAACTGGAGGTATTCTGAGTGAATATCTGTAACTTTCTTCAATCTAGTTTTAAATTAAACCTCATAATCAAATTATTCTTTTTTGTATATAAGCAAAAAGGAAAGTATGATACAGCTCATTAAAAAAGTATTTATGCGGAAGATTCCACAATTAGCATGCAGTCTGATACTGGCTTGCGTCAATTTATTTGCAGTTGGACAGGATCGCGATATCAGTAAACTTTCGTCAGGCGGAAAACTCAATCCACTGCAGGCTAATATGGATATCAGGCATTATACCATTTCGCTGGATATTGATATTTTGAAAGAGTCAATCAAGGGATATACGGAAGTTGACGTGATACTTGCCAATGTAGCTGATACAGTTCTTTTGGATCTGATTAATTTTTATCAAGTTTCATCGATTACAGTAAATGGGAAAGATCATCAATTTTCCCATTCAGACAACAAGTTATATATTGTTTCAGAAAAGGGTTTTCAAAAGGGGAAAGTAACCGTACGAGTGAACTATAATGGTCAGCCACCAGTAGCAGTAAAACCACCATGGTCTGGAGGATTTACCTGGACAAAAGACAGATCTGGAAATCCATGGGTGGCTATCAATTGTCAGAAAGAGGGAGGACGTGTCTATTTTCCATGCAAAGACCATCCGAGTGATGAGCCCAATGAGGGCGTAGATATGTATATTAATGTGCCGGATACATTGGTAGTGTCTGGACCAGGTTTGTTACAAAAGGTAACGAAACGGAAAAGAACTGCCACTTACCACTGGAAAACGCAATATACAATTAGTAATTACTGTATTTTATTCAATATTGGTAAGTATAGCGTTATACAAAAAGATTTTACAACCATCAACAACAATGTTGTTCCAATCGTATTCTATGTATTAGAAGAGGATAAGATGCATGCAGATAAACTGATTGAGGTAAAGGCCAGAGATACCCGTATTCTCGAAAAATATTT
>CANHUF010000178.1 GCA_947463715.1 Sphingobacteriales bacterium | reverse complement strand
CCATAAAAGGTGCTTGCATACATGATATCCGGATCTTTGGGATCCATCGCAATGATCGTACCCTCACCACCCGGCGCATCATCCCATGCCATGAAACCGGCTGGTTTTTGTCCGAATGTATTCTTAATACTGCCCATGAAACTGCCCTCGTCCTGCACGGAACCAACTATGTTGTAGGGCGTCTTCATATCGTAAGTAATATTGTAAAACTGCGTGGTAGGAATGCTCCTGAAGAAATTCTTCCACTTTGCTCCACCGTTGTAAGACAACACCACGCCACCATCGTTACCATTGATAATATAATCGCTGTTGGTGGGATCAATCCAGAGTGCGTGATTATCGCCATGGGTAGGGTCGCTCGATTTATCCGTTGCCCGCATCACGTTGAAGGTTTTGCCACCATCAACAGATTTAGCGAGGGGCACACCCATGATGTATACCACATTTTCATTGTTCGGATCTACCCGGATCTGTCCGAAAACCCATCCATAAGTACCCGCAAAACGCTCCAGTTTATCATCTTCTGTACTCACCTTTTTCCAGTTCTCTCCTTTATCGTCACTCCGGTAAACCTGCACACCGTAAGGAATAACCTGTATTGGTCTGCCGTAAGGGTCAAGCTCCCCAGCTTTGGGATCGCGCTTGGGTGTATGGTTGTCTACATAGGCATAAACAACATTGGGATTGCTTTTGGAAAATGACAAGCCTATCCTTCCTGTGAACTTCGTTTCCGGTAAGCCATTGGTCAGCTTCTGCCATGTTTTACCCCCGTCGGTCGTCTTGTACAGGTAATCCCCGTCTTCCGGCACTGGATCACTCCACCTTCTGCGGATACGGTTCCAGGTGGATACGATAATCAAGTCGGGATTTGTGGGATCCATCACCATATCAATTGCACCGGTTTTTTCGTCAGAGCCGAGTATCCGGCTCCAGGTTTTGCCGCCATCGATTGTTTTATATAATCCCCTGTCTTTGTTGTAGCTCCATTCATTTCCACCTGCAGCCACAAAAGCCACATCAGGATTTTTGGGATGAACCAGTATTCTGGCAATTGTTCCGGTATTGGTAAGTCCGATTGACGTCCAGCTCTTTCCCCCATCAACTGATTTATAGGCTCCCATGCCGGGCAAAGATGCCCTGAAAATGTTGGCCTCACCAGTACCCAGGTAAATGATGTCTGGGTTGGATGGCGCCAGTGCGAAGGCACCGATAGATAGCGTGCCCAGTTTATCAGTCAATGGCATCCAGGTTTCACCGGCATCGGTAGTTTTCCAGAATCCCCCTGTTGCAAAAGAGGCGTAAATCACGTTTTTATTCCCGGGAATACCCGCTACTTCTGTCACACGACCACTAATCAGATCCGGACCAACATTGCGCCAGGTCTGGCGGTAGGGTGAGGTCTTGCGCAATTGCTCATGGGCTGCAAAAGACGCAACCCGTTTTTGTCCAACACCATCGTTGGATTGTACCTGGGCTAAGACGGAATGAGCTGAAATTAAAAGGAATAATCCTGTGAGGACGGCACCTGAAAAAAGAAAACGGGGAAAAATCATTGTAGTGGATATTTGCTGATCAATACATGGTTTATGTCGTAATATACCAATTTCCCTGCAAAAAATTAAGCAAAAAACGATGAACATATAAATTTTATTTATCTTTCCACCATGCGCAGCATCATCGCCCTTTGCCTCATCATGCTCCTGGCCATCAACTGGTACGGGTATGAATTGATGTTGCATATCCTGAGTAATCAGTCTAATAAATCACTGGCAGCTGATTTTGAAAAGGGCCAATACAAGCAGGAAGAACTCCTGGAAATCAAAGTAAACCTTGACCTTCCCTACTCTACCGACTGGAAAAGTTTTGAAAAAGCAACAGGCTCAATCAGTGTGGAAGGTGTCATTTATAATTTCGTGGAAAGAAAGCTCGAGAACGGCTTCATGGTGTACCACTGTCTGCCAAACTACAAAAGCACCAGCATTCAGAATGCGCGGGATTACTTCCATACCCTTGTGTACAACCTTGAAAAACAGGAAAGTAAGAAACCGTTGCCCGCTGCTCCTGCAGTCAGGAAACTTCAAATAGAAACTACCCTGCACGAATTGCTTCAATGGACTGCCCTGTCAACCAAAGACGCGATGACACTTCAAGCTTTTCATATCCGAAAGCAATGCGACGGCTTTGGAAACATCCCCGATCAGCCTCCCAATGCCTGAATGAATTTCAATAATCATTTCTGAATAAGCTGATCATTCCAACCTCCAAAATGGGCTGAAAATGTGACGGCTTCATTCGCATTCAGTCATCTTCAAGCATTATTTCATGCAATCATTCTTACTGCGCAAATGCCTTTGCATCAGCCTCCTGCTGACAGCACTGCAAATAAAAGCCCAGACCGATGCCGACGGCATCATGATGGGGAAGGGCCTTCACTGTACTGGCATCATGTACGGACAAGCTTCCTGGAAAAATTACTGGGAAGGTACCTTGAAAAGAAACAATGAAAACCTGGGAACGGTCAGTCAATACATGGTCGGACCCATGGGAAGCCTCGGCGTCCTTAAAAATTTCAATGTCCTTTTCAGCCTTCCTTACATCCAGACCAGGGCATCAGCCGGACAACTCAAGGGCTTCAACGGTTTCCAAGACCTCAGCCTCTGGGGCAAATACCGTTTCCTCCGGAAAAAATCCGGTAATTATACTTTTTCACTTTTTGCCATTGGCGGTATCAGTACTCCGGTACAGGACTACGTGAAGGATTACCTGCCGCTGTCAATCGGACTAGGTTCAAGGAACCTGACCATCAGGCCGATGGCTGACCTTCAATTCAAAGACTGGTTTGCCACAGCAAGTGCCAGTTACGTTTCCAGGTCAAATATATCCATCGACAGAACAGCTTACTTCACAGACCGGATGGTTTACAGCAACAGGGTAACGATGCCCGATGTGCTGCAATACAACCTGAGAGCTGGTTTCAGAAACAAGGATATCGTGGCTGAGGTAGTCTTGGACAAATGGAATACCCTCGGTGGGTTCGATATCAGCAAAAACAACATGCCCTTCCCTTCCAATAAGATGGTCCAGACAAGGTTAGGCATCAATGGCAAATACGAACCCGAAAAATGGAAGGGCATTTCCCTCACCGGTGCAGCTTTCCATACCATTGCCGGAAGAAATGTTGGCCAATCCTTTGCCTTCCAGGCTGGCTTCTTCTACATCCTTAACCTGTCGAAAGACAGCCAAAAAAAGTAATCACATGAAAAAATATACATGGATTCTCATCCTGCTCTTGGCAGGGTGCAGCAAATCAGTAATGGAAATCAACAAAGAGTTCCCGCTTTTGCAAGCCAGCAACAAAGACCTCCAGGGTGGAAACTGGAGGACTGTACTGACTTTCAATAAGAATGATTTCCAGCCGGCATCACCACTCACTGCAACAGACCCTGCTTATCAGAAGCAGCTGGATGAAGTTGCCAGATTGCAGCAAAACATGAGTGCTGAAGACAGGGAAAACCTCAACTACTGGGGATCAGGAGCAGTACTGCGTTGGAACGAAATCATCCGGCAGCTGGTAGCGAAATACAACCTTCCTCCGGTCAATAATCCTGACGGCAGTTATCCAATCCCAAGTGCGGCCAATCCACTCGCCTATCCTTTTTTCCCCTTTGCCAATCCACCATACGCGGCGCGTGCTTATGCCTACCTGAGTGTAGCCCAATACGATGCACTTGTAACTGCTCAACACTGGAAAACACAGTACAATGTCAATCCTGCTTACCAGCGAGACACCCGCATCAAGGCCATGCTGCCGGATAATGCTGTCAAGTCTTATCCATCTTCAGATGCCGTAGTCTTCGGTGCTTCGGCGGCAGTCTTGAAGCTCCTTTTCCCCGGTGAAATCAGTTTTATCGACCAACAAGTTGCCCTTCATCGAAAAGCCAGGCTGCAATCCGGTATCGAAACTGCTGCCGACCTGGATGCCGGTGAAACACTAGGCAATCAAGTGGCACAGCTATCCATTGCGAGAGCAAGAACGGATAGAGCTGGAGCTGCTATAGGCATCAGCAATGGCATGGACTTGTGGAAGTCATTTGAAACAGACTGCATAGCCAGAAATGAAATACCCTGGATCAGCCAGGAGTCACCCAAAAGGGCCCCTATGTTGCCATTTTTTGGGCGTGTAAAGCCCCTACTTTTCGACTCAGCTACGCTGGTTACTCAGGTTCGTCCGGGTCCACCTCCCTCCACCAGTTCTGAAGCATTCAAAAAGGAACTGGAAGAAGTGAAGTACTACAGCAAAAATCCAACCCGGGAACGCATTGCCATTGTGCATTTCTGGGCTGATGGCGTAGGCACCTATACCCCACCGGGTCACTGGAATGCCATTGCCGCTGAAGCATTTGTAACCCTGGGATGGAGTGAACTGCGCTGGGCCAGGGCCATGGCACTACTGAACATGTCGCTCATGGATGCCGCCATCGCCTGCTGGGATGCCAAATATTTTTATTACAATCCACGTCCATCACAAATGGATCCTGAAATCAAAACAATGACCGGACTACCAAATTTCCCGGCCTATGTATCCGGACATAGTACCTTCAGCGGAGCAGCAGCAGAGATATTAGCTTATCTGGTACCCTCCAAACAACAACAGTTCCGGGATATGGCCGATGAAGCTTCACTGTCGAGGCTATATGGTGCCATACACTATAAAAGCGACTGTACAGTAGGCCTCACAGTAGGAAAAAAGGTGGCGGGATTTGCCATTCAGCGGGCTATGTCTGATGGTGCAGGTCAATGAGCATGGAAATTCAGCAACAAGTCAGTAACTTGAAAAAAAATCTGATCGTACATGAAAAGAATACTGGTGGGCCTTGCCCTGCTTACGTTGAATTTTGCTTTTGCGCAAAAGAAGAAACCTGTTGCCGCTCCTTCCAATGAACCGTTGAAAACTGCAGCATTGCAGGGTTTGCAAGATAGTTACGGTCAGTATAAAGATATTGCCCTCCAGATATGGAACAATGCAGAGTTGGGTTACAAGGAAGTGAAGAGCTCTGCCCTTTTGCAGGAAACTTTACGCAAGGAAGGCTTCACAGTGGAAGCCGGTGTGGCAGATATCCCCACCGCTTTTGTAGCCACCTACGGAAGCGGTCAGCCTGTCATCGGCATCCTGGCAGAATTTGATGCGCTGCCCGGACTGGCTCAACAGGCCGTTCCTGAGAAAAAAGGCATTGCAGGCCAGGCTGGAGGCCATGGCTGCGGTCACCACCTCTTTGGTGCAGCTTCCGTTGCAGCAGGTGTCTCGATCAAAAAACTCATTGAAGAAAAAAAACTGACCGGAACCATCAAAGTGTATGGTTGTCCGGCTGAAGAAGGTGGCTCCGGTAAAGTATACATGGTGCGTGCCGGCTTGTTCAACAACGTAGACGTGGCTATCCACTGGCATCCTGGTGATGGCAATGGGGTAACCATGACCAGTGCACTGGCCAATAGCTCAGCCAAGTTCAGGTTCTATGGACTCTCCGCACATGCAGCAGGAGCTCCGGAAAGGGGAAGGTCTTCTCTTGATGCCGTGGAATCCATGAATTATATGGTTAACCTGATGCGTGAACACGTACCCCAGGAAACCAGGATACACTATGTAATCACT
>CANHUF010000177.1 GCA_947463715.1 Sphingobacteriales bacterium | reverse complement strand
TACCGGGTGTGAAGCGGCTCAATGCACTTAGTTTGCTGTACCCATCCTGCCTGGCATAAACCATAACATGGTCTGCAATGCGTTTTGACAATTTAAGACTGGAATCAAACTGAGATGCAGAACATCCTTGATCCAGGCAGGAATCTTTAAAGCGTTTGATCCAATCGCGCATCAGGGTTCCGGAAGGCTGAATACTTGCAGCTACTTCTGCCATCGCCAGCGCTGTACTTAACCCTGGATCGGCATTAGTAATTACCTGACCATCATATTTCCTGTAATTATTGAGGCTGTCTGTAAAATTATTGACGGAAGGCTCAAATAAGGTTATAGTCTGAAATCCAGCCAGACATATATATGCATAAAACCGCGCTGCAAGTGGTGGATTGGTAACATCATGTACCATCATTTCGGTAGATTGCTCCAGTACCTGATCAATGACTTGAGGTTGCTCAACCTTGAAGTCTGCCTGAGGCGCAGCACATGAAAAGCATGCAGATACAAAAAACAGAAACAACCAGCTCTTCATTATTTAAGCAATTTAAACCCTTTTATACCTTTATTATTTATTCCCAGGATCAGTTCATCACCAATCACCAGTGCCGATCTCACATCTCCGCTTATCCATAAACCAGACTGCGAAGGCTTTAGGGCCTCAAATTTCAAGTCTCCGTTACCTTTCAGTAACAATCCCATGCCAGCATCCATATTGCCAAGTCTGAGCCTGGACTGATGTATGTTTCCAAACAACAGCAAGTCATTGTGTCCATCTTTATTTGCATCGAAACTTGTTGCTGTAAAAACGGGAAACGACTGTACTTCATAAGGCAGTTCCATTTCCCTGAATTTATCTTTTTCTGTCCAGCTAAACATAGCAGTTCTCAATGTGGACACCTGCATGCTGGAAGCATCTTTTAATTCTTCTCTTGTAAATACGCCTTCCCATCCTGCATCAGCATAAGTTGCATAATCAGTAAACCTTGACCGCATCATCGTTATCTGATCAAGCAATTCATCCCTTGTTGGAAATAATACTTTTTTACCCATAACAAAATGCGTGAGCATGGGATCCACAGCGCCATTGCCATCAAAATCCTTTACAAACAATTCCAGAGGCTCTTCGGCCCCTGCCTTAAGTTGAGAATTTTCGCCGAGGTTACCCAGGATAATTTCAGGCTTTCCGTCTTGATTGAAATCTCCAGCAGTTATATTGTTCCAAAGTCCTGATAGCGATTTACTGAAAAACTGATCTGTGCTTTCGCTGCAGGCTCCAGCATTAAAACTGAAAATTTTTACAGGCATCCAATGGCCAACAAGAATTAACTCATTGATGCCATCCTGGTTGATATCAAGTCCTATTCCGTCTGAAACCATTCCGGCAGTCGCCAGTGCAGGATAATCATCTGTCACATCCTGAAATTTACCATCACCTAAGTTTTTCAAAACATGGCTTCGGGGTACGATGGGGAAATTTCCAGGTAAAAGTCTGGACCCTATAAATAGATCAGGCAAGGAATCGCTGTTGACATCAATCCTTACCACACAGGATCTGGATGTCTTTCTCATGGAGGGCAATGCTGGTGCAGGCTCAAAATTTGCTTTGCCATCATTGAGAAACAAGTGATCTCTCAATAACTGGTCATCCGGCTCAAGCAACCCATATCCGCCTGCTGCATGATACAAATCAACATCCCCGTCTTTATCGATATCTTCCAATAAAACAGCACCTGTTTCTATCCCTTTCAACACACTGAAATAGGCTTGATCTGTTTTTCTGAATGCACCATTTTGCTGTTGCAACAAAACAACTGGCAAACTTGCCGTTGTTCCTCCGGCAACAATATCGATTAGCCCATCATTGTTTAAATCCGCCTGTTCAAGAACCGGTCCGAAAAAAGATTGTGGAGTAACCAATTGTGTTTGTCTTTTGAAATCATTGAAAATCTCAGTCTGATGATCTGCTATGTTTTCACCAACTGGATTAAATACAGGGGGCACTGCAATTTTTTCCGTTTTATCTTGAGTGGCATTTTTTTCAAATAAAGTGTAAGTAGAATCAGCAGCAAGATTATAGGCTGTCTGAACCCTTCCCGAAGCCCAGCGAATGACTATGGAGTCTACTTTTTTTAAGGTGTCTAATCCTGCATGCAAATTGTAAGTTAGGCTGGATTGGTAGCTGGCAAAAGGCTGTTGAAGTAAAAGTTGTTTGTATTGTCCCGCGTACAAATTAATTTGTGCTCCTACCCCATTGGTATTTTCCTGTTCACCTTTAAGCCTGAAGGTGAGGAAGTGTTTTTCAGTTTGAATCTGGCGGGAGCGATTCTCAAATACGAAAGCAGGTTTATTGATATTATTCACTACAATATCGAGGTCTCCGTCATTATCCAGGTCTGCATGAATGGCTCCATTGCTGTTTGAAGATTCCGTTATCCCCCATTCTTGATTGCGCCTGCTAAAGCGCATGCCGCTTTCATTGCTGAAGATATAATTGAGCAAATTAGACGAAGGCATTTGCTTAACCATTTCCAGCACATTTTCACGCTGGATTTCCTGCTGGTTACTTTGCACATAATCACCCATGTACTTGAGAAAATCCAGGTTTGTATAATCCCTCAGATAACCATTTGTTACATAAAGATCCTTCCATCCGTCATTGTTATAATCTCCGAAAAGAGAACTCCAACTCCAGTCTGTATTGGAAATCCCAAACTGTTGTGCAGTTTCAGAAAACCTTACAGTTCCCGAAACTGGATCAACCCCCTGATTAATTTGCAGCATATTTCGCATATACTGATGTCCGAAACCAACCTGAAGGTTAAAGTTGAATTTCTCATAATTATCTGGCGCCATCAGTAATTTCTGTCTGCGGTTATCTTCAGGTAGCATGTCTAACGTAAACACATCCGCTAACAGGTCATTATTGATATCTGCAATGCCATTACCCATGGAGAAATGAGAAAAATGGCCCATACTTTGGTCGATCTCATTTACAAAACCTTTACCCTGCTGATTGATGTAGAGGTAATCCGGAATGGTGTAATCGTTGGAAACATAAATATCCTGCCAGCCATCACCATTCAAATCTGAAACACCTGCTGCAAGCCCGTAAGACAATGCTGAGCTGCGTATTCCAAGCGCTGTAGTTTTATTTATAAAAGGCTGACCACCCCCTGGGTTTTCGAAGAAAACAAGTCCGTTTATTTCATCCTGTTTTGACAATAAATCCATTGTACCGGCTTCATCCAACACAGGCAGGGATTTTGTGTTGTGGTTGACCAGCAACATATCCAGATCATTATCCCTGTCATGATCGAAAAAAACAGCATGTGTACTATTCCCGGGATGGTCAAGTCCGTAAGCGGGAGCTTCATCTTTGAATACCGGAATTCCATCTGCATTATTCCCCCGATTTATAAATAATTGGTTCCTTTTTTTCTCTGCGGGCAGATTGCCAGAGTAGCATAAATAGATATCGGGTAATCCGTCTGCATTGATATCTACTATACTAACACCTGTTTTCCAGGGGCCGGGACGGCCTTGCACACCGGCAATTGCAGCAACTTCCGTGAATTGCATTGCCCCTTTATTCAGGTAGCAATGGTTATTTTCCATGTTGCTGGTAAAATAAAGGTCTTCCAGTCCGTCATTATTGAAATCGCCAACACCAACACCACCACCGTTATAGAAATACTCATACATGAGCACATTTGTATTGAGGCCTTCTTCAATCCTGTTGTTGAAATCGATTCCTGTTTTTTGGGCAGACAGTGATTTAAATAATGTCTCTCCAGACTGATCTGATTTACATCCGGAGATTCCCAACAACAAAACAAATGTTGCAGATAAGAGATTACTCCTCACGTTTTCTTTTTTTTCAAACTTAAATAAAAAAAGGAATGGCGAGTAAAATAACCCGCCATTCCTTTTGCATTTTCTTGGATTAATAACCAGGATTCTGAATCAGGTTCTTGTTCCTGAACATTTCATCACGATGGATAGGCAGGAAATACATCTTGTCTGCCCAAGCGCGATTCTCTTTTCCGGGGTCCATATTAACTACATTGTAAGAATAATTGTAGTTATCCTTATCATACTTATACAGTGTTACAGATTTTCCGGCTTTAAGCGTGCCAATTACATTGACTATACGCACTTTCTGACCCAATGTGGAAGATGCAATCATCCACCTGCGAGCGTCGTGGTAGCGTTGCTCTTCAAAAGCCATTTCAATTTTCCTTTCATTGCGGTAAGCCTGACGGAGTGCATCACCAGATGCAGTGATTTCCGGCATACCTGAACGGAAACGAACTTTATTCAACCATGCTTTGGCTTCTGCTTCCTGTCCGAGCTCAATACAGGCTTCAACATAGTTCAACACGGCTTCTGTATAGCGCAGGAAAGGCCATGGAATTTGTTGCCAGGTGTTCTGGTCAATGATTGCAGGATTAGGATCAGTGAATTTCCTGAAATAATAGCCGGTATAGCTGCCATTCCAGTCTTCAACAGAACTCTTTCTTGTATCTAGACCAAAATAGGCAACCTTGTTTCCACCTACAGTGATCTCATACTGACCAGCTTGGATCTGATTTGCCGGATCCTTAGTAGCTACGTCAGATGTTCTTGGTTTCCAAGTGGCACCATCATAGAGAATCGTAGCATAAAAACGTGGGTCACGATTATCATAAGGACTAGAAGCATGTGCAGGGTTAGACCAGTCAAACTTTGATCCGTCCATCATTTCATAATCATCTACAAAATTCTGGATTGGTGCATTACCTGCCCAGTTGTGATAACCATTCGGACCGTTGAAAAGTCCGATACGACCACCATTTTCAGCTTTGGCATTGATGAAATAACGGGCAAAAATTAGCTCCTTTTCACCACCATTTCTGGCCAGTGAGTTATTGCTGTAGTTTGCAATTGCCTCATCTTTGGGAGCAGGTGATGTAAGATTAAGTTTGTTGCCAAATCCTGGCAGGTCAAGTACTGCTTTTGCAGCATCCTTAGCTTTGTTCCAGCGGGCAGCCCTGTCTGAACTGGTGTAACCCAGTATTTCAGGCTTGGTAAGTGCACTGTGAACAGTTGATTTTACCTTGGCAGTGTTGACATCATACAAATCACTGGCTGCATAGAGCAGAACACGTGATTTAAGTGCCAGCGCAGCTGCACGTGAAGCACGACCTGCAGCCATTGATTTACCATTGAGCAATGTTGCAGCTTCATCCAAATCCTTCACTATGAAGTTTACACATTCTTCGTAAGTGTTTCTGGCTGAAAGGAAACTGGTATCTGTCAATCCAAAAGGCTTATCAATAATTGGCACACCACCATAGTAGCGAGTCAGTTGTTGATAATAATAAGCTCTCATGAATTTGGACTCACCATTCAGGCGCTCCAGCAATGATGCAGAAAAACCAGCAGGAGACTTGGAGAGGTTGCTGATGGCAATGTTGCAGGCACGGATTCTCAGGTACATATTGGCCCAGCTAAGGGTACCATTAACCCATCCGATATCGGCGGGGTTTGACCTGGATTCGGTAATGGTAGTGATACCACGACCTGGATGGGTAAATGAAGCCTCATCGGTGAGTGATGCAAGCATCTGCTCATCGAATCCGCCATTGCCCAAACCTCCGTACAGTTCGGTTACGAACGCCTCCGTCAGGCTC
>CANHUF010000176.1 GCA_947463715.1 Sphingobacteriales bacterium | reverse complement strand
TAATAGATGATGCTCTCAAGCTTTTTAGAGCTAATTCCAAGCAGGTAACCAATTTTGTTGGGCAAACTCTTGAAATACCAGATGTGAACTACAGGAACAACCAGCTTGATATGCCCCATGCGCTCTCTCCTAACCTTTTTTTCAGTAACCTCAACACCGCAACGATCACAGACAATCCCTTTGTAGCGAATTCTCTTGTACTTTCCACATGCACACTCATAATCCTTTACAGGACCGAAAATCTTCTCACAAAAAAGCCCATCACGCTCAGGCTTGTAAGTTCTGTAGTTGATTGTCTCAGGTTTAAGAACTTCACCGAAAGACCTGTCCAGAATTGAATCCGGAGAAGCGATACTGATGGTAATCTTAGAAAATGATGATTTAGGGCGATTGTCTTTTTTGATAGCCATAATGCGATATCTTTTTTACAATGTTTTAACGCCGCTTGTTATTTTCGCCCAATCTAGCAATTTGTAAAATATTGATTTTCAATTATTTACAAAATATTTGACAGGGCAAAATACGGGTTTGCCAAAATTAAGGATGGCAAAGGTACGCAAAATGGCTGATTAAACAATAAATTTATTTGACGAAAGTCTTAAGATTCAGGCAATTGTATTGTGCTGAATCCTCTCTTTATAACGGGAAGAGATTATCTCCTGCACCGGGACATTGTTTATCTTACTCTCGAGCCACGACAATATATCCAGATACATGAATGACCGGCTTTCCATTGGATTTCCTTCGAGCTTTTTAAGTTTTTCAAACAGCCTGGAAAATCCGGCTTTTAAAGCGCCCCTGCTCAACTGAAATGAGCTTCTCAGGAAGGCAAAAATCTCATGTTCCACTGTACTGAGCGTTTGCATTTTTGACATGAACCGGTAAACTGATCGAACCTGACTCTCAAGAATGACGTCATTACCTGATTCATAATGGGCTATTAGATGAAGTAATCTTGCGTAGCACTGAATATCTGAACGCAGATCAGCTTTCAGATGGATAATTTTGTTCAGGTAATCAATACAGCTGCCATAGTTTCCGCAACCAAAATAAAGACAGGCAAACTTATAATAGAAAACAAGTGTCCGGTGCCTGTCTAGCTGCATTTCAAACTCTTTAAGCTTTTGTTCGATATGGGGAATGAGCAGTAAGCCCTCAGAAAAAGTTCCATCCAGAAAATGCCTGTTGATCTTTGCCAGATGGAGGTAAACAAATCCCTGAACCCTGTTATTGATGGTTGTCATCCCATCTTTCGAAAGATAAAATGCTTCAAATCTGCTGATTTCGACTTCAAATTTCCTGTCGTTTCTCAGCATAAAATGGGCGTTCAGCAGGTTATGCATCCCCTTGATAAAATGCTGGGTTTCAACTTTCAGCATCTGTGGTTCCCGCTCGAATAAATCTACCCATCGCTGGCAATTGCGGTAATACACCAAGAAATCCTGTAAAATAAATCCAAACCAGGCATAACTTTGGAAGAGGTAAAGACGCTCATAAAAACCCTGAAAATCACCGGCATTTTCCGGTAGTTGCTCCTTAAAAAACTGATTCACAGACGCAACATCCGCGTTGTTTCTGACGTGACCGTTCTTGATATACCAGCCATACATCTGCAAGGCAAGGCTGCTTAATTTACCCACCATGGTCAGTCGCTCACTGAGTTCAGCAACCTCACCTGCAATCTCCTCTGCCCTGTCTTCAAAGCTTCTTGTGATATGAAGGGATTCTATTTTTTTCTCAAAAAACAAGGCCTGCATCCAAAAGGTTACCTGATGATAGGATTTTGCATATTCTTTGATTTTTTGTAAAACCTTCAAACTTTGGTAATATAACCCTTTGTTATATAAAATCCTGGCATAATCCAGTTGCTCATGAAGCTGAATATCTACCGCATTTTCCTGCCGGATGAGCCTCAGGCTGGCCAGAATCTGCCTATACAAATGTGCCTTTAAATTTGAAAGTTGCTGTTTCTGTATGGTTTGATTCTTCTTGAGAATAAAGTCTTCGTCGTAAATTTCTAATTTATCTATAGCATCAAAAAGGGTGATGATTTTCAGGTCATCCGACTGCACATTTCTGCCAACATACAACTTAAAATTGCGCTTTTCCCCTTTATCAAGGGTTTTAATCAACTGAAAAAGTTCATCTGCAGACCGGTTGGGCATCGTAATTAGCTTTCACATGAATCCTTGACAGACAAGGGTTCTATGCACATGATGGTTGTTTACAAAGCGTAAAATACAACCTATTTTGGGAAAAGCAGGCACTCAAAATTGATTAATTTTACAGACTGCAGGTTAACGCCTGCTATTTTCTCAGGAGAAACCCCTTAATATGGCCGATAAGAAAATTTTCATTTTTGACACTACGCTGCGCGACGGAGAACAGGTTCCGGGATGTAAACTGAATACCCGTGAAAAAATTGAAATTGCCCTTGCATTGGAGGAATTGGGGGTTGATATAATAGAAGCCGGCTTTCCGGTATCTAGTCCTGGCGACTTTGAATCAGTCTCAGAAATATCAAAAATCATTAAAAATGCTACGGTCTGTGGATTAAGCAGGGCGGTACAAAAAGACATTGAAGTTGCAGGTGAAGCGCTAAAGCATGCGAAAAGAGGAAGAATTCATACCGGAATCGGGACATCAGATTCCCACATCAAAAGTAAATTCAACAGTAACAGAGAAGATATTTTAATTAGAGCTGTTCAGGCTGTAAAGTGGGCGAGAAATTTTACTGATGACGTTGAATTCTATGCTGAAGATGCAGGAAGAACAGATAATGAATACCTGGCCAGAGTTGTTGAAGCTGTCATTGCCGCGGGAGCAACTACTGTAAATATCCCAGACACTACAGGTTACTGTCTGCCATCGCAGTATGGTGAAAAAATTGCTTTTCTCATCAATAACGTCAGCAATGTTGATAAGGCCATACTTTCCTGTCATTGCCACAATGACCTGGGCCTTGCAACGGCCAATTCAATATCCGGAGCAATAAGCGGAGCCAGACAGATTGAGTGCACTGTCAATGGCTTGGGAGAAAGGGCAGGTAATACAGCGCTTGAAGAGGTTGTAATGGTATTGAAACAGCATCCTGCACTCGGATTGTATACAGGAATCAAAGCAGAAAGACTTAATCCGATTAGCAGACTTGTGTCTGATACCATGCGCATGCCTGTACAGCCCAATAAAGCGATTGTTGGTGCAAATGCCTTTTCACATTCATCGGGCATCCACCAGGATGGCTTTCTGAAAGATTCCCAGACATATGAAATAATCAGGCCGGAAGAAGTAGGCGCCGAGACTTCAAAGATTGTCTTAACCGCCAGAAGCGGTCGCTCAGCATTGGCATACAGGTTTAAAAATTTGGGGCATGATTTCAACAGGAACGACATCGACTTTCTTTACGAACAGTTTCTTTCACTTGCAGATAAAATGAAAGAAGTCAGGGATAACGACCTGGTATCACTTGCCAACACCTATATTAAATCATACCAAAGCTGATGTCTGTAACTAAAAAAATAGCTGTATTACCTGGAGATGGGGTTGGTCCGGAAGTGATTAATCCTGCCGTACGTGTTTTGGATGCAGTAGCTCAAAAATATGGATACCATTTCCAGTTTACCTTCGGGAGCATTGGAGCGGATGCAATTGAAAAATCGGGCACACCCTTGTCTGATGCAACACTTGCCGATTGTATTCAGTCAGATGCAGTGCTGCTTGGTGCCGTTGGCCATCCCAAATACGACAAGGATCCAACGCTTCCGATAAGACCAGAAATGGGCTTGCTTAAAATAAGGAAGGAACTTGGACTTTTTGCAAGCATCAGACCTGTTATTACTTATCCTTCACTGTATCATTTATCCCCAGTTAAATCAAATTTACTGGAGCATGTTGACATCCTAATCTTCAGGGAACTTACAGGTGGCATATATTTTGGAGAAAAAAAACATGATGCAGAATTTGAATCTGCATCTGATCAATCAATTTACACAGCAAAGGAGATCACCGCCATTGCCAGGGTAGCCTTTGAATATGCCGCTAAACGGAAAAGAAAAATAACACTTGTTGACAAAGCAAACATACTGGAAACGTCTAGACTATGGAGAAAAGTTGTAACAGCATTGGCTCCATCATACCCTTCAGTTGAGTTAAATTTCATGTATGCAGATAATGCTGCCATGCAGCTCATTGTAAACCCAGCCCAATTTGATGTAATTCTTACAGACAATTTGTTTGGAGATATTTTAAGTGATGAGGCAAGTGTATTGTCTGGTTCACTCGGTCTGCTGCCATCTGCATCCATTGGAACAGGTCCGGCTCTTTTTGAACCCATTCATGGCGCATACTCACAAACTGCAGGCAGGGATACCGCAAATCCCATCGGCACCATCCTTGCTGTTGCGATGATGATGGAATATTTTGAGTTTATAGAAGCTGCAGCAGACATCAGGGAGGCTGTGCAGTGGGCTATTCAAAATTCGTTTGTATCTAAGGATCTCGACCCCGTAAATTTCTACTTTACATCTACCATTGGTGAATTGATTTGTGATTACATCACAGGAAAAACAGACCATGCAGTAAACAAGGGAAATATTCAGATCAGAAAATCCACTATAATATAGACTTATGCAATACTTCGACCAAGAGACTATATTATACCTGAATGGCGCTTTTGTAAAAGCACACGAAGCCAAAATCGACTTGTACAGTCAAACCTTGCATTATGGCTACGGCGTATTTGAAGGTATCCGATCATACAGATCAATAGATGGAGAGACACGTATATTCAAAGCAGCCGAACACTTTGAAAGGCTCAAGGAATCAGCCAATGCGATCAACTTACCATTCTCATTTGACCTGGAAGAATTAATTGATGCAACATACCAGGTTCTTGCCCTGAACAACCTTCAGGATGCATACATCAGGCCTCTGGTTTTTGCACCTCCCAATATGACTTACGCTTTCAACACAACTTCATACATAACAATCCAGGCCTGGAAAATGCAGCCCTTCCTTGGTGAAAAGCTGTTACGGATTATGAGCTCTGCTTTTCAAAGGCCTAATCCTGCAGGGTTTCATATTCACGCGAAGGCATGCGGACACTATGTTAACTCGATTGTTTCATCCCAGGACGCCAAAAGACAGGGTTATGATGAGGCACTTTTAAAAGACATGGAAGGCTATGTTGCTGAAGGACCTGGTGCCAATGTTTTTTACGAAAAAAATCACCAGCTTTTCACGCCAGCTGAAGGATATATTCTCAATGGCATCACCAGAAAGACTATACTTGAAATCTGCAGGGATTTGCAGATTAGTGTTACTGAAAAACAAATTACACATGCAGAAATGAAGGAAGCTGACGCCGCCTTCTTTTGTGGCACCGGAGTAGAGGTGATTGGCTGGGAAAGCCTCGACAATGGACTTTTTCCGATTCAATTTGACCAAAGTATTTCCGGAATAATCAGGAAGGCCTATCTTTCGCTGGTAAGATCAGATATGATTAGCTATGAAAACTGCAAAAAAGAAGTATTGAACCTCCAACCATAAACTAACTACATCATGAATGAATTAAACAAGTACAGTAAAACCATAACCCAGGACCCGACGCAACCCGCAGCCCAGGCGATGTTCTATGGCATCGGACTAACTGATGAAGACCTGGCAAAAGC
>CANHUF010000175.1 GCA_947463715.1 Sphingobacteriales bacterium | reverse complement strand
TTGCTGCGCGATACTGAGACCTATGTCATTCCTGATTTTTTCGATGGTGGCCTTATCAGCTTCCATGTTGAGCTGACTGGCAGCTTCATTATTTTTTCTGCTGTTGAAATTATACAGGAGTACATTGGACTGCAAAGACATCTGTTCAAACATCGCTGAACGGCTGGTGAAAACGTTGGTTGTCCGGTCAAGCGTTCGTCCAAATGAGAAACCATGTGTCAGAGAATAACCGAGTGTTGGTATTTTCTGAAGTTTGGATTGATTGAGGGTGATTTGGGATTGTTCAGCATTGATCTCAGCCTGACGTACATTGATATTGTTTTGCATGCCAAACTCAACACACCTTTTGAGATCCCACAATGCTCCTTGTCCAAAACCATCCTGAATGAAAAAACTGACCAATAACGCAAAAATGAACCTCGATTTCATGGGATTGAGTTGAAAACTGCCATCTGTGAGGGAAATCCACCAGATTGAACTGCAAAGATTCAACTAAATGAGCGATAAACAAAATCGTTCGTCACTTGAAACAACCGCTTACAACAGTCCTAACCCGTTAAAGCCCTGTTCAAGATCCCTTATCAGAAAATCCGGGTCTTCCAACCCGATATAAAGCCTGAGCATGCGGTGGGTTGGGTTGAGTGGATTAAAATCAGCCTGTGGAGTCCCTGCACATTTGGGAATGATGAGCGACTCATGGCCACCCCAGCTTACAGCCATCCTGAAGGCTTTCAGGCTGTTGCAGAATTTTTCAATTTCTTCAACAAGCTGCGCTTTCATATAAAAGCTGATGAGTCCACATGCCCCGGACATCTGGTCCTTTGCCAGCTCATATTGAGGGAAGGAGGGATCAAGCGGAAAAATGAGGGATTCAATCCGGTTTACTGTTTTAAGGTATGCAAGTACCTTTTGGGTGGATGCCGTAATCCGATCTATCCTGGCTGGAAGCGTTCTCAGTCCCCTGAGTAACAGCCAGGCATTGAAGGGCTGGATACCATTCCCGGCGCAGAGGTATTCACTGAGAAAAATTTTCCGCATCATCTCTGCAGAACCGGCAAGAACACCTCCCAGTGTATCACTGTGTCCACCTATATATTTGGTGGCTGTCTGCATGCTGATGTCAATACCCAACTCAATGGGCTTCTGGTAAAGCGGTGTACAGAAACTGTTGTCAATAATCGTAATGATACCCCTGGGTCTGGCAAAGTCGGCAATCTGTCGCAGGTCCTGTATATCCAGCCACCACGAATTGGGCGACTCCAGGTAAATGAGTCTTGTATTTTCCTGAACCTGAGCAAGGAAACTTTCAGTATCACTACCATCAGCGTAGGTAACCGTTACACCAAATCGGGAAAGGATCTGGTCAAAAAGGTGTACCGTCCAGGAATAGGGATGATGCACGGAAAGGATATGGTCTCCTGCTTTCACATTGGCCATTACCCCTGCAAATGTAGCAGCTGCCCCATTGTTGAAAACAAGGGCATCTTCAGCACCATCCAGTGCTGCCAGTTTTTTCCTGAGGATATCAACGGTGGGATTCAGTCCGCGGCTGTAAAGGTAGCCTCCCATCTCATCAGCAAAGGCTGTGCGCATGGCATCAACTGTTTCAAACTGGAAATTGCTGGTCTGCACAATGGGAGGCGCGATGGCATTGAAATAACTTGCGTGATCCTCTCCAAGGTGATTGATGATATAAGATATATCCTGTAAATTATCCTGCATGGCTGTGCTTTTTCCGGGTTACAAAATATATGACCAGAAAAGCAGCCAGCACTGCTGTTGCCGTAAGGGCTGTCTCGGGTTTGTCTATGGCTATACTGGTGGCCACAAAGATATAGGCGCTGATAAAAATCAAAGGCATGGCTGGATAGAACTTCATGGAATAGATCTGGGTCTTATCCAGATGTGCAGTGCGTTTTCTGATAATGAATATGGTTGCCGCCGAAAACGCCATGCCTATGGAGTCGAGAAAAATGGTGAAGCTGAGAATTTTATCAAAAGTATCTGCGAAAAAAAGCACCACCACACTGATCAGGGCATAAACAGTGAGGCTTACCGTAAGCACATCACGCTTCTCATCTTTCTTGCTGAATGATTTCGGCAGAATACCATCCTGACTCATGGCAAACATGACACGCGGATTGCTCAGGAGCAGCACATTGACATACGCCAGCACAGCAATGAAGAGTAGAATTGAAAAAGCAAAGCGTCCTGTGGGACCAAACATCCGTTCAGCAACAATGGCTGCAATACCCTTGGCATTTTTCAGTTCTTCAAAACCGATTACCCGGTAATAGGCATAACTTACGGAAAGGTAAAGGAGGATGATCACCATGATGCCGATGAAAATACCCTTGGGAAGATTTTTTTGTGGATTTTTGACCTCTTCGCCAAAATTAATGGTCTGCTGATACCCCCCATACGTGAATGAAACCGCAATCAGGGCCAGTCCGAACGACTTGACATAGTCCATGAAACTGAAATCACCCTGAGGTATACTGATTACAGATGTGGTGCCGGCAACAGGGAAGAAGATCGCGGACACAATCAACAATATCATGGAAATTTTAATCAGCATGAGGATGTTCTGGGTGGTGGAACTCATGCGTAACCCAAGCAGGTTAATTCCGTAAAAAATCACAATGGCACCCATGGCAATCAGGGCTTTGACGAAGTCCGCCGCAGGCTTGTCAAATATAACCTGACTGATATATTCGCTTCCTATCAATGCAACACCTGAAAGGGATGCAGCATTGGATATGAGTATGATACAATTGACAGCAAAAGCAATGGAGGGATGGTAACAGGTAGCAAAAATTTTGTAGTACCCTCCGGTAATTGGATAACGGGAACCTATTTCAGCATAAGTAAGCGCACCACAAAGCGCTATGAACCCGCCAACAATCCAGCTGATAAAAAACACATTGGGCGTGATGGCAGCACGCGCGGAATCTGATGCCGTTCGGAAAATACCCATACCGATGACCAGTCCGATCACAATCATGGTGAGGTCAAAAAGGTTGAGTTGTTGCTTGGGTTTATTCATGGAGGTAAGTTAGAAAAAAAAGAAACAGGATTAATTCACATGCTGTTGAAAACAATAAATTAAACACACTGAATTTAATTCATCTTTGTATTGCATTATGGTTGACTCCTGATAACGGAGCCATTAAAAGGGAAGTCCGGTTATTTATTCTATCCCGGCGCTATCCCCGTAGCTGTAAAAACCATC
This sequence comes from Sphingobacteriales bacterium, assembly GCA_947463715.1. GTDB lineage: Bacteria > Bacteroidota > Bacteroidia > Chitinophagales > Chitinophagaceae > Pollutibacter. The sequence continues at coordinate 2,442 of CANHUF010000175.1, read as the reverse complement.
CTCCTAAAAAGGAGACTCTGTTCAAAACAAACCACTGCGCAAGCGGGAAGGCTGAATAGAGGGTTGAGCCAGAAGACCTGCCTGATGCCATATTATTAACCAGGGCTTTCGGGAGAAAAGCCAGGATGTATTCACTGCTGCAGCAGTCAACCATTCTGTTCCATCCGAAGGTTCATAGTAAAACAACACTATGACCAAAAATTTCATGTACACCTTTCTCAGCATGCTCCTTGTATCGGCTACCCATTCCCAGACTGATTCCACCCTGTCTCTGGATGAAGTAGTCATTACAGCCAACAGGTTCCCGCAAAAGCAGATCAGCACAGGCAAGGTGATGACAATCATCAACCGCAGTCAAATTGAATCAGCAGGGGTAAACACCCTGGGTGAATTGCTCGGAAGACAATCAGGCATTACAGTCATCGGAGCCGCAAACGCGCCAGGCACGAATAATGATATCTATGTTAGAGGAGCGGCAACCGGCAATACGCTGATACTTATTGATGGCATGCCGGCTTCAGACGTGTCAACCATCAGGGGGACGTTTGACATAAACTTCATCCCGCTTGGAGAAATTGAACGCATTGAAGTGGTTAAAAGCGGACAATCAACACTCTACGGATCGGACGCTGTTGGCGGGGTGATCAACATCATCACCCAAAAAGATCAGACCAAAAAAATAGCAGGTCATGGAAGCTTTTCAGCAGGATCCTTTGGCACCAGTCAGCTCGACGCTTCCTTAACCACCCGCTCAACAAAAGGAAGTCAACTCAAACTGCAATACAGCAGGATGAAAACAGCAGGTTTCTCTGCAGCATCGGATACCACCGGCAAAAACAGTTTTGACAAAGACGGCATGACTTCGCGATTTTTCCTGGCACATTTCCAAACATCCAGTCAGAAAAAACTGGTCTGGCAGGGTGGTACTCAGCTAAGCAATTATAAAGCAGACCTTGATAACAGTGGTTTTCAGGATGCCCGTGATTTTACTGTCAGCAACAAGAACCTGCAGGCTAATACCGGATTAAAGCTGCAATTAAAACGCGGTACGCTTCATGCCAATTTCAATATCAACAACAGCAAAAGAGATTACCTCGACGACTCCCTGCACCTGAATGGGTTTGCCAGGTTCGTTTCTTCTCAATATGCCGGAAATTCATCATTTGCTGAGTTCTACGGAAACTTCGAAATCGGCAAGGGTATGCAACTTTTCGCTGGCGTCGATAACCGCTGGTTTAATACACGTCAAAATTATTTGTCAGTCAGTGATTTTGGAACATTTGAGACCGCACTTGCAGCAGATTCCGCCCGGGTCAGGGTTAGCAGTGCGATGGTTTCCATGGTTTGGAATGGCAAAAAGGGACTGCAGCTGGAAACCGGCGGAAGATTCAACAACCACAGTCAGTACGGCAACAATTTCACCTACACGTTCAATCCTTCCTGGGTCATCAACAGGCAATTTAAGATCGCATTCAACATGTCATCCGCATTCAAGGCCCCTACCCTTTACCAGCTGTATGATGGCTTCTCAGGTCAACGCAACCTTGTTCCTGAAACAGCAGTAACATCAGAGCTCTCGCTGGCATTCACAGGGTCACCTGTTTTCAATGCAAGAGCTACGGCTTACGCCAGAAAAATCCGCAATGGCATTGATTTTGATTATGTCAACTACAGGTATTTCAACTACAATGCACAAAGCGACCGTGGACTGGAACTAGAAGCTGGCATGCAAAAAGGAAAATGGGATACACGCATGAATTTTACGCTGATAAGGGGTACCGTTACTACAACCAATTTTGTTTATGACCCCAACAATTATGTTTACAATGCAAAGGGAGATACCACTTACAACAGCCTTTTCCGTGTACCTGCCACATCAATTAATTTTTCCAGTAGCTACCGGCTCAATAAGCGAATCAGTTTTACACTTAACCAGCGGCTTGCAGGTAAAAGGTTTGAACCCGTTTTTGGCGGTAGTCCGGTTCTGCTGAAAGCATACCAGACCACAGACCTCTCAGCTCAGCTAAAGATTGGTAAAAAACTAAGGCTTTACGGGTCACTCAAAAACATCTTCAACCAGGATTACCAGGAAGTACTGGGCTATGCGGCAAGAGGTAGAAACTATACAATCGGACTGCAATGGTGATGATCATGGAACTCAATCATGACAGGGCTCTTGGCAATACACCGGTGAAATCTGATTATAATCATTAACTTGTTGAGTTCTTAACAGACTGCCATGACTTTAGATGAAATACTAACGGTTACCTTCACACTCTTTGCAGTAATTGATATCATCGGTTCCATTCCTTTGCTCCTGTCTCTGAAAGAAAAAATGGGTGGTATACATGAAAGAAAAGCCAGTCTTGTTTCCGGGGCCCTCATGATATTCTTCCTGTTTGTGGGAGAAAGTTTTCTGGGAATACTGGGTGTTGATGTCAA
>CANHUF010000174.1 GCA_947463715.1 Sphingobacteriales bacterium | reverse complement strand
GTCTGGCCACAAATAGAAATGATTCCTGGGAAATCTCGAAGAACGGCAGGGCATTCATTACGTACATTACTGCCCTGCGGCTAGAAAAGAATAAGGCGCTTTGAATCATGCACAACAAGGCGATCAAGCAGGACGCAATAGACTCCGCATCAGTTGCGCATGGCTTCACCATTTTATGCGCAACTGATGCTCCGCTCTTTCGCCACTTAGCTTGTCGTTACGCGTCATGATTGGATATCGAGAATATATTGAACAAACTCAACCTATCACTAGGAGATTGTTTGATTCGCTTGGCGAATATCGAGAAATGCTTAGAGAGACGCTATCACCTGTGGCTGTTATTCGGCATACAGGCGAAGACGACTTCCACAGGAAGTACCAGGAATGGAGGCAGCAGCCCGAAATACAAGAACAATTCAACCACGCCGAAGAGGCAAGGATTCGGTTAGATGGCCAGTTTTTCTCCATGCATGTGGCATCAGGCTCCATCATTCACATAGCTTACCAAGCTATTAAGTTATATTCCGCGGAAACTCAGTTTCCTGATGAATATGCGCATCTACTAGAAGGCGTGAATCACGGGATTCCAACGATTACAAGATTTGCTGTGGGTCGAGATGTGAGGGGTATCCCGCTCGGATTAGTAATATATGCCGGCAGGAATCAATATAACCACATGGATGATGGCGAAAATCTAAAGCGGATAAATTTAAATATATTCAACGCTCTTGCTAGGTATGAACACGAAGAGTTCGGATATCTTAATCCTGCGTTCGAACTAAACAACGAACATTTAGATACTTATTCAACAAATATAATGAGTGCGTTGGACTGGGATAGTTACGACGCTTTTTTGGAGGATATAAATCGTTCTCTACCTGACGCATAACAATCAGTTCAATCAAGGACGCTTCCTAGGCTGCGCCCATTAACATTGGCGTTAGCCAACACAGGTATCCACCATGAGTCAAGATGCACAGAAAAAGATTTGCGGCATCGTAATGCCGATCTCCGCTCTGGAAGGCTGCAGTGAGGGCCATTGGAGTGATGTTCTTGAAATTATCACTGAAGCAGTTGAAGACGCTGGATTTGAAGGGAATCTAGTTAGCAATGCCGACGACGTTGGGATAATTCAAAAACGGATCATTCAAAATCTGTATGAAAATCCTATTGTTGTCTGTGACGTAAGTGGCAAGAATCCAAATGTTATGTTCGAGCTTGGAATGAGGCTGGCATTTGACAAGCCTACAATAATAATCAAGGACGACAAAACATCTTACTCATTCGATACATCTCCTATTGAACATATCGAGTATCCACGAGACTTGAGATTCTCCAGAATCGTTGACTTTAAGCTAAAGCTTGCCGAAAAAATAAAAGCAACCTTTGAAAAATCTACGAACGATACTTCATATACAACATTCCTAAAGCATTTTGGTGAGTTCAAAGTTGCGAAAATAGACAAAAAAGAAGTATCAGGGCAAGAGTTCATCATTGACGAACTTAAAAGTATCAAGATGGGGATGCGAAGACTCGAACGCAATCAAATTGGCAGAGATCACCTCTATCGCGACAGCATAGAATCTTCTTTTTCGGACGAGGACTTCGACTACTGTTTGGGCGATGCCTCAAACCTAGACATCAAGAGAGCGCTTGAAATGATCTGCATGCACCCGGCGGTCATGTCGACAAACATTTTTGAATTGGAGCCTGATCACAAACATCTGCGAGCAAAACTAAACGACATGAAGGCCAAAGAAGAACTACAGATGATGATGCGCAAGATACTGCCAAAGGCATCGCGAAATCGGCATTCATCCGCCAGACAAAATGGCTAACTCGGCGGCTAAGCGGACCGCCAAAAGCTAAGCTTTTGGTTTCCTCCGCGCTGCGCGCTGCGGCGGCCGCTTACCTCCACGTTAGGTGCAATCGAGTAATGAGTAACCATCATGGACAATAAAGAATTAGTAGCTCGATCAGTATCACTTCTGGAGGGCGTTCAGAAAGTTGAGAAAACGAGACAGCGTGATGGGGTAACTCTTTTCCAAGTGAATAATCTTGCAGCCCAGGCCGCAAATCTCATTCATTCGTTAACTGGCTCAAAGTCGTCCTATGCCGAGTCGCTCAGGGTTGCTCTTAAAGCCAAGTCTACCGTCGGGCAGTATTTTGCGGTTGCGGGCGTCGTCCAAGCATTTCATACCGATCTTGCAAATGGTTACTTGGTTAACCTGCGGCAAGAAGTAGAGGCAATCGTAGTTACGGAGATTCATAGCCAAGCGAAGAAGCTATTGAAGACGAGTGGCATCCATCCTGCCGCCTCTGTGATAGTTGCATGTGCGGCAGTGGAGGAATTTCTAAGGAGCTGGTGCGAAACAAAAAATATCAACATCCCAGAGAAGCAAAGGTCTCTTTCAAAATTTGGCCAGGAATTGCGCGCTGCGGGTGGAATTTCTTTACCGATAGAGCGAAGAATACAGTCGTGGGCAGACTATAGGAACGACGCCGCTCACGGAGCCAGGTGGAATGTAATTACGAAGGCGATTGCGGAAAAGCTAGTCAGCGAAATCCAAGATTTCATCATCGAAAATCAGAAGATAATTGGTGCTTAGCTTGGGTGCAGCATCTAACAAACCAATCCTGAGCGACAAAAGTATGTCATCATGCCTTTTGCAAAAGACTCAAAAGCCACGCCAACATACTTTAGCGCCATAACAAGATCGTTAGCTGCCCCCGTACCTATGAATTCACGAGTAGAGACATACGAAAGACGATTGGAAGCTGCCCATCGTTTGGGTAGGGTCAAGAAGTATCTCTCACTTTGTGGCATCGGTGTTGCGCTTTGGTTGGACTATCTCTGGGGAATCGCACTCGAAAAGGTGGAAGCTGGTGAGCAGATGTGCGACAACTGGTTCATGTGGTGGCTATGTGGCTCTGAAGGATTGAAGATCTCTACAATTTTGAACTTCCTAAACGTTATCTCGTTCATCCTATTCATGGTGCTCTCTATATGGCTTATCTATTGGGCGTATATGGACACATATGTTCGGAGAGCACGCGGTGAAAATTCTTGGCCATTTTCAAAAAAGTTAGCATTTGGTGCATGCATAAATCTTTGCACCTACGTTGCTTTGAGATTAGCTACCAACTATTCGCTATAGCAGCTAACAAGGCGCTCAAGAGCGACAAAGTAAAGCTGGGACACCCTTTGCTTGCGCAAAGGCTGCGCCAGCTTCACTTCGCGCCTTGGCAGCGGCGTTACATGCTAAACGCACGGGTCAGCCCAGGAATTAGCTAATTGACTTAAGTATCAATAGTGATACCATTTTCGCATGGCAAAAGTTCAGGAAATTCTCAGCCAGATGCGGGAAACCCCCAAAAGCATCAAATTCAATGACCTCTGTAAGGTCTGTGATGCCTATTTCGGAGAGCCTCGCCAGTCTGGTTCGAGCCACAGGGTCTATCGGACCCCATGGAAAGGAGATCCGCGGGTCAATATCCAGAATGCCAAGGGTATGTCTAAAGCCTATCAGGTGAAGCAGGTGCTTCAGGCAGTTGACCGGTTGGAGGTGCAAGGTGGTAAAAAATATTGATCGTTATACGTACAGAGTGACTTGGTCCGAGGAGGATCAAGAGCATGTAGGGCTGTGTGTTGAATTCCCCAGTCTCAGCTGGTTGGCAGCAGATCCCGAGCTCGCGTTAAAAGGTATCCGTGAGCTGGTTCATGACTGCGTCGAAGATATGCGTCTGAGCAACGAACAAGTTCCAGAGCCGCTATCGTCAAAACAGTTCAGTGGAAAATTTATGGTGCGCGTGCCACCAGAAACGCATCGACTTTTAACGATCGAAGCGGCGGAATCCGGTGTGAGCTTAAACAGGCTAATTTCCAGCAAGCTTTATCAGCCGCGCATGTAACAATCTCAAGCAATTGGACGCCGGCTTTGCCGCCCCTTACGGCAACGTTAAGCGGTAATCAGGATTCGGAAAATAAAACATGGAATTGACACTGTTTCTGTTGTTGGCCCTCGGCCTGATTATTCTTCCCGGTCCTAATGTCATGGTGATCGTCACCACCAGTATTGTTCATGGGAAAGTCAGAGGGTTGCAGGCGGTTGCCGGTACAAGCTGCGCCATGATCGTGCAGCGGCTTGTAGCTGCGCTTGGGACAGCATGGTTTGTCACTGCCGTAAGCGAAGGTCTTAAATGGATCAAGTGGTTGGGCGCAGAAGAATAATCGCGGAGAGCAAGCAAAATGGCCGAGAACAAGACAAAGGCAACCACAGCTGACGTAGAGGCTCACCTCGCTTCGGTCGAGAATGAGGCTGTACGCGCCGACTGCCAAGCACTTGCAGGGCTCATGGTCAAGTGGACCAAGGAGCAACCGAAGATGTGGGGGCCTAGCATCGTCGGCTTTGGCTCGTACCACTACAAGTACGAAAGTGGTCGCGAAGGCGACTCCTGCGCCACCGGCTTCGCCGCACGGAAGAATGAGATTGCGATCTACTTGGTCGCAGAAGGTGCAGAACAACCCGCACTGCTTGGCCAACTCGGCAGGCACAAGATGGGCAAGTCTTGCCTGTACATCAAGCGCCTCTCCGAGATTGACATTGGTGTGCTTGAGAAGTTGGTGAAGGGTTCGCTATCGGAACTGCGTCGCCCGGTTAACTCGGCGTCAGGGCTCGTCATAGTGTCCGCCCAGAGCAAAGATATAGATTGATGAATCATCGAACCTATCAAAATATGTACGGGAATGCCGTACGATTATACGTCGGCCGTCCTGACAATCTAAAGCAATCGGACGCCGGCTTTGCCGGTGCCGTTGTTGCAGGGCCTTAGGCAATCTATATGGAAGCGCAAGCAGTAATATTTACAGTTCTTTTTAGTGCTCTTGGAACGCCGCTACTCGTTTTTGTTTTCGCACGCATTTTCAAATTTGGAAGCAATCCAGCTGGCCGGACTGACGAAGAGATAATTACCAGAAATAGAGTGGCTTATAAAATTGTTGGCGCTTTGTTTTTGACTGGCCTTCTTGTGCCAAACACATTTTATGCATTGATTGACGTTGATGAAAATGCAGCATGGCCGGTCGCACTTGCGTTTTCATTTTCAGTTGCGATGCCAGTTATTTTTCTGAAAGTTCGCGAAATTCGTAGTGGAGTGAAGTTTGAAGAAATTATTCGTTATGGCGAGATCACCGATGGAGTCCCGCGAAAGGGCCAACTGATTGTTTTTATCTTTTGGATTCTGGCAGCAGTTGTAGCTGTTGGCGTTGCAGTATATCAATCAGTTGCCTGACAAATGATTCTAATCGCTCGCTTCACGGCCCGGACCCGCAGTAACGGTCACCCTGTCTTGGTGGGTGCAGGTTTTTTGTGCGCAGGCAACATGAAACAATTGTAAAAGTTTTGCATGGGCTTGGTGTCAGGTTGACGGTGCAGCCTTGATCAAATTCCAAAGGCTAACAATCAATACCACGCCACCAGCTGCACTGGCGCGCGAATACGGGCGTTATGCAGCTTGACAGTGTTGCGCAACGCGCTACACTCTGATCCATGATCAAGACGTTCAAGCACAAGGGATTGAAGCTGTACTACGAGACAGGTAGTACCCGTGGCATTCAGAGCAAACATGCCAGCCGATTGCGAATGCAGCTCGCCGCTATGGATAGTGCAATTGAAGTCTCAGATCTCGACATTCCC
>CANHUF010000173.1 GCA_947463715.1 Sphingobacteriales bacterium | reverse complement strand
CGGAGGTGGAATTTCCTTTCATGCAACAGGTGTATGGATTGTATAACAAAAAGGAACTGGTAGAAAATGTGCATCTGGCCAACGAAAAACATGATTATGGTCCGGGTAAACGGCAGGCCGTATACCCCTTCCTCGCCAAACACCTGAAACTCAATCTGGATAAGGTTTCTGGAAACGATGGACTGGTGAGTGAAATCAAATTCAAGCTGCTTTCCAGAGAAGCATTGTCTTCATTCAACAACTCCAATCCATTACCGGCCCATGCCTTGCAGGGCGATGAAGCAGTTACAGCATTACTCAAAAAATTATCAGACAATTGATGCCGCAAAATAAAATAAACCAACTCATCACATCACTGGCACTGGAAACGCTGCCCGTGGAAGGAACACTTTTCAGAAATACTTACCGGGCTACCCAGACCAACAGTTTGGGTGAACCGCTCGGCACCTGTATGATTGGTTTGTTCTGCCAAGAACCACTCAGTCTCTCGAGATTCCACCGGCTTACCCATGATGAAATATGGCATTGTTATGGGGGTGACCCATTTTCTTTGTACCTCCTTTATCCGGATGGACAATCTGAAGAAATAGTGATGGGTCAGGATATACTGGCAGGACAAAAACTACAGCATGTAGTAACAGCTGGTACCTGGCAGGCAGCACGTTTATGTGCCGGGGGAACCTATGCAATTTTTGGTTGCACCATGGCACCCGGCTTTACAGGCGACTGCTTTGAAGGAGGAACAATTGAAATGCTGATGGGGCAATATCCTGATCGGGACAACTGGATCAGGGAACTCGCTGTTCACGGTCAGGAAACAAAGATGCCTGAGGGTTTTGCTGGCTAAATCCCAAGTTTACATCAATTTTTACAACCGCTAAAAGAAAACTGAATTGGAAAATTATGCTTGGTAGGAACAGGTTTAAATTCCAATAAATCAGTTGGCAGAAACTGTAAACCAATGCCAGGATTAATCACAAAACCTGTAAACTTTTTTTAGGACGAGTCAGACTGACTCCCCTCCTGGACAGGAGGGGTGGATCCAGACCGAGCAAAGCGAGTGTCTGGAGACGGGGTGGTGGATTTTATTCTTGACTAAATGCAGATAATATCTTTTTTAAGACATATTCAAGGTCATGAAAAATCCATTTATTTTCAAATCTTAAAACCCTAATTGACTTAAATCGCAAATAATTTTCTTTTTTTAAGTCCTTATCAATTCCAAATTGCCAGTAGTGTTCTTCTCCATCCAACTCTATGGCTAATCTTTCAGATGGACAATAAAAGTCTAAAATATAACTACCAACACTGTGTTGTCTTCTGAATTTTCGTCCATTAAGTTTCCGATTAGAAATATGTTTCCATAACTCTGCTTCAGCAGTTGTACCATCGTTTCTTAGTTGCTTTCTAAAACGCAAGAGTAGCTTTCTGTTATGATCCTTTTCCATTCAAGCAAATAACTGAATACCTTAGATTCAATCAAGTGAAAGTCATCAAATTTTTATGTTTTTTTCTCCAAATTTCCACCACCCCGTCACCTGCCTACGGCAGGCAAGCTCATTCGTCTGCACCTTCGGTGCCGACTCATTCGTGCCACCCCTCCTATCCAGGAGGGGAGTTATTAGTAACCACTATTTAAGTGATTCTTAAAAATAAATACCAAAATATTCTTCAATATGGATTTCCGGACAGAACCAATATTTTTACCTGATCAGGGTTGAAAGTCCTGGCAAGATGTGTTTTGTTACTCCAATTTCTTTAAAGCAAAACATTATCAAAAGAAATTACCTTTACTAGACATCCCAATAATTTTCAATAAATACCCGCTTATGCTCAGGAAAATCTTTATCAGTATTGGAATATGGCTGGCTGCTTTAACGATCCAAGCCCAGGAAAGCTACTTTTATCCTAATTCAGGCGCATTTAATCCTGCTATTCCAACTCCTGAACAATTTCTGGGATATGGCATCGGTGAACAACATACGCGCCACGACCAGCTGGTGAATTATTTTCGTGAACTCGACAGACTTTCCGATAGGGTAACACTCGAAGTAATCGGAAAGACCTTTGAAAACAGGAGTCAGATTGCGGCAACCTTCACCAGTGCCGGTAACCATAAAAACATTGAACAACTGAGGCAACAACACCTGACGGGTGAAAAGCAGGGTGCTACAGTCAACGTTCCGCTGGTCATACACCTCGCTTACAATGTGCATGGTAATGAACCTTCTTCCAGCGAAGCGGCTATGCTTACAGCCTACTACCTCACTGCTTCAGAAACTGAGGAAACAAAAGGTTGGCTGAACAACATGATCATCACTATGGATCCGGTGATTAATCCGGATGGCCGCGACAGGCATACCAACTGGGCAAACATGCACAAGGCATTCCCTCCTGTTGCCGATCCAAACGACAGAGAACACAATGAAATCTGGCCTGGTGGAAGAACCAACCACTACTGGTTTGACCTCAACCGCGACTGGTTCCTGGCTACTTTTCCAGAATCACAAAACCGGATTAATTTCTTCCACAAATGGAAGCCCTATGTGCAGACTGATCACCACGAAATGGGAACAAATTCCACATTTTATTTTGATCCGGGTGAAGACGCTAGCAACAATCCAATCGTACCTGATTACCTCTACAAAAAAATCTATCCGAAGTATGCCGAATACTTCAGCAAGGCAACCGATAAGATAGGATCCATGTATTTTACAAAGGAAGCCTACGACAAACTCTATCCAGGCTATGGTTCAAGCTACATCAACTTCTACGGCGGCGCAGGATTCCTGTTTGAACAAGCCAGTAGTCGCGGACATGTGCAGGAAACAACAACCATTCCAATCACTTTTGCCTTTACCATACGCAATCAATTTACTGCCTCTCTAGCCACCATCAGGGCTTCGCTGGCCGAAAAAGGATCGCTCCTGGAAATGCGGAAACTTTTCTATACTACCGCAAAACAACAGGCTGAAGCTTCTGCCGTGAAAGGATATATATTCAGTCATGATCAGGATAAGAACCGCACCAAAGCTTTTATAGACCTGTTGCTACTGCACAGGATTGATGTGTATGAACTGGCTGCAAGTGAAAGTTACTATGTACCGGTTGCACAAGACAACCACATCATGGTCAGATCGATTTTTGAGAACCAGATTACCTACCGCGACAGCTCATTTTATGACGCATCAACCTGGAGTTTGATTCACGCATTTGGCTTGCCCTTTTCAGCAGCTAAAACACCAGTTTCAGGAGGAAAAAAAGTAACAGTATCACCCAACCCTGCAACAGCACAACCAGCTAAAAGTAACTATGCCTATCTTGTCAGCAACCGCGATTACAACATTCATCGCTTCATCTATGCACTGCAACGTGATGGGGTGATTGTACAAACTGCTGCCAGACCGTTTACGACGCAGGTAAACGGACAAAACACAACCTACGGATATGGCAGTGTAGTGATTTCAGTTCAACAACAAAAACTTACAGCAGAACAGCTGCATCAGTCAGTTGTCCGTGCATCAGCTGAATGCAACATTCCGGTAGAGTCAATGGGTACTGGCTTCAGTGTTGCCGGTATCGACCTAGGTAGTGGCTATGTAAGAACACTCAAAAAACCGGAAGCACTGCTGTTGATTGGCACTGGTGTAGTAGCAGCAGAAGCAGGAGAAGTATGGCACCTGCTTGATCAACGTCTGCAGATGCCGATTAGTAAAGTGGATTTGCTTACTTTCAGCAGGGTAGACCTGAACCGTTACAATACCCTGGTGATGGTATCAGGCATGTATAACCTGCTGGATAAAAACAGCGTGGAAAAAATCAGGAACTGGGTACAAAACGGCAATACACTCATCACCATCAAATCAGGAGCAGAGTGGGCCATCCGGAATGGATTCACAAAACACAAGCTGCAGGCGGATTCCAGCGGAACCACAACAGGCAGAAAAGACTTCGACAGAGCCGTGGAAATTGAAGGAGCCAAAGCATTGGGGGGATCAATCTTTAGGGTTGACCTAGACACAACCCATCCGATTGGATATGGCTTTGGAAGAAGAAATATTTCAGTGTACAAAAACGGTCTTACCTTTTTCCAGAACAGTACGAATCCGTACAACACCGTAGCGCAGTACACCAATGATCCTGTTGTGGGTGGATATTATCATTCAACTACTTTAAAGAAAATGAAGAATAGTCCGTCTATACTGGTAGGCAGCGAAGGTTCAGGCCGGGTAATCCTTTTTGCAGATGAACCCAATTTCCGAGGAGCATGGTATGGCACAAACAAACTGTTCCTCAATGCCATTTTCTATGGCAACCTGATTACTGTACCAAACGTTGCAGCACATGAACTGGAAGAACATTGATCCCTTTCCAGTCATGGGAGCTTGGCTGGACAAATCGAATGCTATCCCGCTTGATTTCAGTGCGGCTAACACTGCACTGCAAAAGGAAACCTATGGCCACATCGATGCATTCTGTAACCATGTAAATCAATTGTTGCAGGATGCAGGTGTTCCCTTTGGTTATGGCGGATACTTTGAAAACAGAATTATCTACAATGTATTCGACAATTTCGCTACTCCTGCAGAACACCGTAATATTCATCTCGGGATTGATGTGTGGGGAGCTGAAGGCACAAAAGTATTTTGTCCGCTCGAAGGAGAAATTCATAGCTTCAGATTCAACGAAGGAGATGGCAATTACGGACCAGCCATCATAGTCAAACACCATGTTGATGGTGACACCTTTTTCAGTTTGTATGGTCACCTGCGGAGAGATGATTTGACTGGTTTGGAGGTTGGACAAACAATTGCGAAAGGCAGCTTGCTCTGTCACTTCGGTGCACCGCACGAAAACGGCAAATGGCCGCCACACCTGCATTTCCAGCTGATCAGGGATATGGAAGGATGGGAAGGTGATTACCCTGGTGTTTGCGCTACAAAGGATGAAGTACATTTCAGGAAAAACTGTCCGGACCCGCTATCTCTGATATACAAGGATTGACTTAACTATCAGGAAATTGGAAATACCTAACACGTTAGTTGATGATCGTCCTGAATGTCAAATTAATCCTGGGTGTTGTGACTTTTGTTGTTGGCGGCAGGCGATGTAACCAATGTGTTTGCGTAGTCCCTTGCATGACCAGCAGACTGCCATGTTCCAATAGGGTGTTAATCACTTCACCACTTGTTTTGTGTTTGAAAGCAAATTTCCTTTCTGCACCAAAGCTCAGAGATGCAATCGCACCATTTTTTTTCAGGTCTTTCTCCCCATCGCTGTGCCACGCCATGCCTTCTTCACCTGTATGATAGAGGTTAAGTAAGCACGAATTGTACGTCTCGTTACTGTGTTTTTCGGCCATTGCTTTAAGTTCGAGTAAAGCAGGCGTCCAAAGCAGGGCCTGTTTGGTGATGCCTGAATAGGTATATGAAAAAGTAGTTTCCCCGTACCAGGCTACTTTTCGTTTGGTGATGATTTTTTTTCCAAAGATCATGGCCTGGTCATTTTCCCAGGCAATGCCCTGCATCAGCTCAGTCAAAAATCGGTTGGCTACATCTGACTCCATGATTCGTCCATGGTAATAAACTTCTCCATCCATCGGAAGCAGGTTATTGGTAGCATCAGAAACTTGATCAAATAGAGAAAGCATATGTGGTAAACACCAGATTGATTATATTGTTGAATGCTGCCAAAACGCTGTTGCAGTCATTTCAAACACCTTTGCACCTGG
>CANHUF010000172.1 GCA_947463715.1 Sphingobacteriales bacterium | reverse complement strand
CGCAAGGAATCTGTGGAAGAGCGCTTGAAATACGCCCTAATCAATGGTATCACAGAATTCATAGAAGCTGATACAGAAGAAGCCCGATTAAAATACCCACGACCACTTGAAGTGATTGAAGGTCCACTTATGGACGGCATGAACGTTGTAGGAGACCTTTTTGGTGTTGGCAAAATGTTCCTTCCCCAAGTTGTAAAGAGTGCCAGGGTTATGAAGAAAAGTGTGGCTGTTCTTACCCCATACATAGAAGCAGAAAAACAAAATGCATCTTCAGCAGGAAAAATCTTACTCGCAACCGTTAAGGGTGATGTGCATGATATTGGAAAAAATATTGTGGGTGTAGTGTTGGGTTGCAACGGCTACGAAATAATCGACCTGGGCGTAATGGTGTCGGCAGACAGGATTTTAGATGAAGCTCAAAAACACCAGGCAGATATTATTGGCCTTAGTGGACTCATCACCCCATCACTTGATGAGATGGTTCATGTTGCCAATGAAATGAAAAGAAGAAATATGCACCAACCACTTCTGATAGGTGGTGCAACAACTTCACGCATGCACACTGCACTTAAAATAGCACCTGCATATACTAAAGGTGTTGTACACGTTCTTGATGCGTCGAGAAGTGTTTCAGTTGCAGGCTCCCTTCTCAATAAAAATAAGGAAGGGTTTTTGTCGGACATTGACACTGAATACGACAGACTCCGAACTGAATTTGCAAACAAAAAGAGCAACAGGGAATTAATCACCTACGCTGATTCCTTAGCCAATAAATTCAGGGCAGACTGGACGAATACCACATTTATTGAGCCCTCATTTACAGGCAAAAAAGTAATACAGGATATCAGTATTGCAACACTTATACCCTATATCGACTGGACACCCTTCTTCATTGCATGGGAATTACACGGAAAATATCCTGGTATTTTGACAGATGAAAAAGTGGGTGATGCCGCTTCGAAACTTTTTCAGGATGCCCAAAATATGCTTCAGCAAATTGCTGATGAAAACTGGCTCAAACCAGCAGCAGCTGTCGGATTCTGGCCTGCCAACAGCAACGACAGAGATACCGTAACACTGCTGGATACAGTGAATAACAAGGAAATAAACCTGGAATTTCTCAGGCAGCAAGCCAAAAAAGCATCAGGTCAGCCAAACCTTTCATTGGCGGATTTCATTGCCCCTTCTGCCACGAATCAACAGGATTATATCGGAGCCTTTGCCGTAACCATCCATGGAATCGAGGAACACATCAGCCGGTTTGAAAGCCAGTATGATGACTACAACAAAATATTGCTCCAGGCACTGGCAGACAGACTCGCTGAAGCCCTTGCAGAATACCTGCATCTAAAGGTCAGAACTGAATATTGGGGATATATCACCGAGGAAATGCTCAGCAATGAAGAGCTGATCAGGGAAGATTACTCAGGCATCAGACCTGCACCCGGATATCCTGCCTGCCCCGATCATACGGAAAAACATAAACTGTTTGCTTTGCTTGATGCAGAAAACAGTGTAGGCATTTCTCTTACCTCTTCTCTCGCCATGTATCCGGCATCTTCAGTTTGCGGATGGTATTTTTCACATCCGGATTCTAAATATTTCGGGATTGGAAAACTCAATCAGGATCAGCTGGCAGACTATGCAGAAAGGAAAAAGATGAGTATGGACGAAGCCACAAAATGGCTAAGACCCCAGCTTGAGAGTTAAGTCAAAAACACAACAACCCGAGAATAGCTATGCGCATCATTTCATATAATGTAAACGGGATTAGAGCAGCCATAAAGAAAGGTTTTATAGAATGGCTTCAAACAGATCCTGCTGATGTCATCTGCCTGCAGGAAACAAAAGCAGTAAAAGAAGATATTGATACGGCAGCAATCAATGCGCTCGGATACCATGATTACTGGTACAGCGCAACCAGTAAAAAAGGATACAGCGGTGTAGCCGTATTCACAAAAATCAAACCAGACAGGGTTGAAAATGGTAACGGACATGCACAAAGCGATGATGAAGGAAGGGTCATTCAGCTTCATTTTGGCAAGCTACTCCTGATTAATGCCTATTTCCCATCGGGTACATCAGGCGAGGAAAGACAGGCATTTAAAATGGTTTGGTTGCATGAAATGCTGCCTTATCTCAATAAAATAAAAAATAACCACGAAGGCATCATCTTGTGCGGAGATTATAACATCGCACACAAAGAAATAGACATTCACGATCCAAAAGGAAATAAGAAGAGTTCTGGCTTTTTGCCTGATGAAAGAGCCTGGATGGATGATTTCTTTGCCTCTGGCTGGACGGACAGCTTCCGGGAAATACACCCTGAACCCCATCGTTACTCTTGGTGGAGCCAGCGTTTCCCCAGTGTCAGATTAAATAACAAAGGTTGGAGAATAGATTATATCAACTGCACTGAAAACCTGAAGGACAAAATCAATGATGCCGACATAATGACCGACATCAAACACAGCGACCATTGTCCAGTTTACCTCGAATTGAAGTTAGAACATGATAATTTATAACATAACCTATGCCGTTCCTCACCAGATAAGAGAGGGGTGGCTTGAATGGATGACTACAGAACACATTCCTGAAATCTTTGCCACAGCTTGCTTTCAGCGTCACAGCCTCTTGCAGTTACTGGAAGTGGATGAATCGGAATTCAGAACCTATGCACTACAGCTTCATGCCACAGAAGAGTCGGATTACCGTGCCTATCTCCAGCAATTTGCTTCGGAATTACGCAAGCGGGCTACCGATAAATGGGGAGAACAGGTAATTGGATTCAGAACGCTGATGTCAGTTTTACAATAACATCATGGAAATTAATGCCAAAATGGCTAAGATGCAGAACTGGCTTGCATTTGGGCATAAAAACGTGAAGAAAAAAAATTTTGTTTGTTTAAAAAAGCCTCTAAATTTGTTGCTATACAAATCATCTAAATTTCCAATTTATGAACAAAGCTGAATTGATAGCCAAACTCGCTGATGATGCTGGCATCACCAAAAGACAGGCTAATGATACCCTGGATTCTTTTATCTCTGCAGTTACCAAAACCCTGAAAGGTGGCGGTAAAGTAACCCTCGTAGGATTTGGTACTTTCTCTGTAACTAAAAGGGCTGCCCGCACAGGCCGCAATCCTCAAACAGGTGCAGTCATCAAAATCAAAGCCAAAAAAGTAGCACGTTTCAAAGCTGGTAAGGAGCTTTCTTCTAAGATCTGAACCAACATAAAAAGATAAAAAAGCAAGACGCTTGTCTTGCTTTTTTTTTCCAATCACTTAAATAAAAATAAAATGGGAAGAGGCGACAAAAAAACAAAAAAGGGTAAAATTTTTAAAGGCTCATTTGGTAAATCAAGGCCGGCAAAAACCACCAAGAAGTCAGCTCCGGCAAAACCACAGGCCTAATCTGCAATCAATAGTATTTTGAAGCAGGGCTGTAATGCAATTTATCAGCCCGCTTCTTTACTATGATTAAGGCGCAAGTCTTTCTATTAACCATTGAGATTCATCCTTCCTGTATCTGATGCGGTCATGCAACCGCGAAGGTCTTCCCTGCCAGAATTCAACCATCTCCGGTATAACACGATAGCCTCCCCAGTGATCTGGTCTTGGCACTATTCCATCCGCATATTGTGCAGTTACCCTATCCAGATTCTGATCGAGTACAGTCCTACTGCTGATTACAGTGCTTTGCGGTGACGCCCAGGCACCTAATCTGCTACCAATGGGTCTACTCAGAAAATATTCATCACTCTCCGACTTACTTACCGGAATACAACTGCCCTCAACCCTTACTTGACGTTCGAGCTCTTTCCAAAAGAAGACAAGTGAAGCATAAGGATGTGCACTTATGGATTTACCCTTCTCACTGTGATAATTCGTAAAGAAAATAAAGCCATTTTCATCAAACCCCTTTAACAATACAATCCTGGCAGCAGGTTTACCATCGGGATTGACTGTTGCCAGTGTCATGGCATTCACTTCTTCTATTGAAGATGACACAGCTTCATTCCACCATTTATCGAATTGCAAAACAGGGGTTGCTGCAACATCTGTAAGTTCAAGCGATTGCAATTGATAATCCTTCCTGATAGATGATATACTCATCAGTTAAGCAGTAAATTTTATGGGTTATTATTTAACCAGGGTGCCAATCTGCTCCCCAAGTATTAATCTTTTCAAATTACCTTCCTGATTCATATCAAAAACAATAATGGGAAGGTTGTTTTCCATGCATAATGTAAAGGCTGTCATGTCCATGATCTTCAGATTCTTATCTATGCATTCCTTGAACGAAATAGTATCGTACTTTGTAGCAGTTGGATCTTTTTCCGGATCAGCGGTATAAATCCCGTTAACCCGCGTGCCTTTGAGGATGACATCAGCACCAATTTCAATGGCTCTTAATGACCCTGCGGTATCTGTTGTAAAATATGGATTTCCTGTTCCAGCCCCGAATATAACAATCCTGTGTTTCTCAAGATGACGGATTGCTCTCCTGCGAATATAGGGTTCAGCTACCTGCTCCATTTTAATGGCACTAAGCAAGCGCGTGTACATGCCCTGTTTTTCAAGCATAGCCTGTACAGCCATGCCATTGATAACAGTAGCCAGCATGCCCATGTAATCGCCATGGGCCCTTTCAATGCCAGTCTCTGACTCATTCATTCCCCTGTAAATGTTACCACCGCCAATTACAATGGCAACTTCAACACCGAGATCCACGATACTTTTGATATCCCTCGCATAACGGTTTACTATATTGGGATCGATGCCGAAACTTGCATCACCTGTGAGCGATTCGCCTGAAAGCTTGAGTAAGACTCTTTTGTATTTGGATTGCATGCTGCAAAGATACAAAAAGGGCTTTCATGAAGAAAGCCCTTTTATATCTTAGCTATGAAAGATGTATTAACCCAGCGCAACACGTTTGAAAGAAAGTACACTGAGATCCTTACCTTTTGATTTGATGTAATCACCTACAGACATACCACCATCCTTTACGAAAGCCTGAGCAAGCAGGGTGCTTTCCTTAAAGAATGAATTGAGTTTACCGTCGGCAATTTTTGAAATCATCTCATCAGGCTTTCCAGCCATTTTGGGATCATTTTTGATCAGGTCAACGATAATTCCCTTTTCCCTTTCAACAACCTCAGGTGATACAGTAGCAGGATCAATAGCCACAGGATTCATTGCAGCAATCTGCATGGCAACGTCCTTACCTACTTCTACCTGTGTTTCGCTCAGACCAACAAGCACACCCATTCTGTTTGCACCATGAATATAGGAAGAAACAAAAGGTGCTTCAATACGCTCGAATTTCGAAATACCGATCTTCTCACCGATACTTGCGAGCTTGTCGTTTACAAGGTCAGCTATTTTTGCTCCACCGATTTCGATGGTATTGAGCTCATCAACAGATTTTACATCATTGGCAATTGCTGCATCAATGATACTCTGGGCAAAAGCTATGAAATCTGTGTTCTTACTTACGAAGTCAGTTTCACAACTCAGGCACAAGGTAATTCCTGTTGAATTGCTATCGTTGGTTTTGGCAAGTACAACACCTTCCTTCGCATCACGGTCACCACGTAAAGCGGCAACTTTCTGACCTTTTTTCCTAAGCCAATCGATGGCAGCTTCAAAGTCGCCATTGTTTTCTGTGAGAGCCTTGCGACAATCCATCATACCGGCTCCGGTCATCTGACGCAGCTGATTGATTTCGGCTGCCGTTATTTTT
>CANHUF010000171.1 GCA_947463715.1 Sphingobacteriales bacterium | reverse complement strand
TAGACACCATGGCGCTGATCTCTTCCACTTTTAATATCTTCCTCGAAGCATCAAAACCTTCCCAGGCCTTGTGGATGATTTCGTCATATATGGTCATAGTCGTTTTCTTTCTTTAACAAGTTGACTCGATTCGGTATTGTAATTCTGAAGCGTTTGGTCTAGTTAAGGCAATCTTTTTCAAAGAGGATCCTTAAAATTAAGCTAATCCGGGCAGTTCGATTCAGTTAATAATAACTGAATACATCTTACGTTCGGTTACTATTTTTTTACTAAATAGTTGTTTAAATTAATGCCTTTAATCCTAAATAAAATAATTTATTTTAATATGTTTGGGTAATATTCGTAAATGTTTTATTAATGATTAGCTAATTTTAAAAACCCAAAAACTGTTTATGATGAAAACAAGGATTCGAGTTTTGCTTTTCCTTTGCTTTTCTGTTATTATGGCTTCAGCCATGGCACAGCAGAAAAAAAGCTTCTCCGGCGTTGTTAAGGATGACGGAGGAAGCCCGCTTCAGGGTGTTTCTGTTCAGGTAAAAGGTTCACAGACTTTTGCCCTCACAGACGCCTCAGGTGCTTTCACCATTAGCACTGCCAGTGCAGCTCCAGTGCTCATTTTTTCGGGTGTTGGCCTTGCCACACTTGAAATGGCTGCCTCACAAGCTATGTCTGTTTCTTTGAAAAAGAACAGCAATCAACTTGATGAAGTAGTAATTACTGGTTTTGGCGACAGAAAATCCACCCGCAAACTGGCTTATGCAATCCAGGAAGTTAAAGGTGGTGATGTTGCACGTGCAGGTCAGGTTAATATCATCAACTCCCTGCAAGGTAAAGTGGCAGGTGTGATGGTTAACCAGGGTGCTGGTGGTCCTTCCTCAAGCTCTCGTATCCGTATTCGTGGTAACGCTTCATTGAGTGGCAACACGATGCCGCTTATAGTTATTGACGGTGTTCTGATTCAGCCAGGTACTTCCGGAGCAGACAGCTGGGGTGATGCACGTGATTTTGGAAACCAGATGAAGAATCTGAACCCTGATGATTATGAAAGTGTAACAGTACTTAAAGGTTCTGCTGCCAGTGCACTTTATGGTTCTCAAGCACTGAATGGTGTACTTTTGATAACTACCAAAAAAGGTCGTGAGCGTCCTGGAATTGGTGTGAGTGTTGCTCAAACCAGCACAGTTGAGCAGGTTTGGAGATTGCCAGCCTTCCAAAATGAATTTGGTGGTGGTATCAATCCTTATTTCGACAAAGCAGCTGATGGCAGCGATGCAATTGCTAATAACAGCTTTTCTCCTTTTTACAATTTCGGCCCGCGTCTTGATGGCAGAACTGTTACTGATGCAGATGGTTTAAAACGGACTTATGCTGCAAATGACCTCTCTTCACTTTTCCGCACTGGAAAAATCAACAACACAAATGTTGCAGTTGAAGGTGGCAGTGATAAAACTACATTCAGGTTTTCTTATACCAATACCACAAACGAAGCTATTCAGCCTACCAATAAATTCAGCAGGAATAATTTTAACCTGAGGGCTACCCAAAAAATTGGTAAATATGTATCCATGGATGCTTCTATGGCTTATGCTACTTCAAATACAACAAATCCGCTTTTACAGGGGGGTAATTCTAATCCATTGTTCAGGTTTGCTTTTGCTAATGCAAGGAACCTGCCAATAGATTACGTCCTTGATAATTACCTGAAACCTGAAATTGGTGGTTCAAATATAGTTGCTCCATACATTCGTGGTTCCAACCTCCAGCCTATCTGGCAATTGTATCAGGTGCGACTTACAAATAGGGAAGACCAGATTCTGGCTAACCTCGACTTGAATGCTAAAATCCTTCCCTGGCTTTCGGCTCTCGTGCGCAGCAATATCAATTCTCTTAATGTGGAAAGGGAAAATAAAACGCCTGGAGACGGACCAAACTTCGGTATCGGACCAAATTTTGCAGGTGGTTATTCACTCTTCCAAAGCAATTCAAAAAGTGCTCGTATCCAGGCCTTGTTGACTGCTTCCAGGAAAGCAGGTGAAAATATTGATTATAACGTAACTGTTGGTGGTGAAACACAACGCGGATTGGGTGGTCGTCAGCAGACTTCTTCTACAAGCGGCGGTTTACGTATCCCAAGAATATACTCAATAGCCAATTCGCTTAACGCGGCAACAACTTCAGCTGGTATATTCCCGCAAAGCAGGCTTGATGCCGTCTATGCTTATGGTGATGCTACCTGGAAGGATATGATTACCTTGAATGCAAGTGTGCGTAACGACTGGAACAGTACACTTACTTATCCTGACGGTACTGGTGATTATTCTTATTTGTATCCTTCAGTGGGTGCTTCCTGGGTTTTCACAGAGTTACTCCAAGGTAACAAGAGCTTTGAGTGGCTTGATTTCGCTAAACTTCGTGGTAGCCTTGGTTATACTGGTGCAGGTACCGGAATTTTTGCAACAACTTCAGGAAACTATGGTTTATTGGGTACCCCACTGCTGCCCAATGGAACACCATTCCCACAGTATGGATGGGGTGGATATGGTTTGGGTAACCTGAACCTTAAACCCATGAGAGCAAGGGAATTTGAATTTGGTTTAGACGCCCGTATGCTGAATAACAGAATCCGTTTTGATGTAGCCTACTACAAAAAGAATACATTCAATCAGATCCTAAGCCTTAGTGCACCAGCAGAAAGTGGAACACCAAGCAGGCAAATCAATGCCGGAAATATCCAGAACCAGGGTATAGAAGCGGTTATATCAGCAGTGCTGGTCCGCAAGAAAGATTTCGAATATTCTACAACTTTTAACTACACAAGGAATCGCAATAAAGTAATCGAACTTTATCCTGGCGTTGATCAGGTTGAACTTGATCTTGCCTTTGGTGCAGACGTTCGTTCTGTTGCCCGTGTTGGTAAAGATTACGGAACAATTATCACGAACTATGCCTACGCCACCAATGACAACGGTCAGCGTGTATTGAACGCAGCCGGACAATTCATCCGCAGTGGTTCATATGGACAAGGTTTCAAGGAAGTAGGAACCATGATGGAGAGTTTCCTTGCCAGTAATATCCACGAAATACGTTGGAAAAACCTGACTTTGTTTGCTCAACTGGATGCAAAAATCGGTGGTAAAATGGCTTCTGCCACTCACCAATATGGTTCTCAGTATGGTAGTTTCCAAAGCACACTCTTTGGTCGTACAAAAGAAACAGGTGGTGTTGAATGGACAGACGCAACAGGTGTCAAACGTCAGGATGGTATCATACCTCAAGGGGTATTTGGAAAAGGAGTTGTCATCAACGGACAAAACGTAGAAGGTATGTCTTATGCAGATGCAGTTGCAAAGGGACTTAAGGCTCCAGTTCCTGCATGGCAGTATTATGACGGACTTGCAAGCTGGGGTACCGGAATCCGTGAGTATTCAATTTTCGAAAATTCATGGGTAGCAGTGCGTGAGGTTTCTGTAGGGTATGAATTACCAAAGAATTGGGTAAAGAAAGTAGCTATGCAGCGCATGCGTCTGAATCTTACAGGTCGCAATCTTTTCTACCTGTACAACACAACCCCAGACCATATCAACCCGGAGAGTGTTTTTGCCAGCAGGGCAGGCGCATTTGCTGAGTACGGTGGTATGCCATGGGTAAGGCAGTTCGCAGTTTCTCTGAATGCTGGTTTCTAATATTTAAATCAACATTCAACCTATTTATTCAAAAGAAAAGATCATTACGATGCATACAAAAAATAAAATATTCTCAATCACATTGGTAGTGGGTGCTTTGTTTTTCGGAGGTTGCCAAAAACAATCCTTCGTTGAACTCAATACCAATCCGGATGTGCTGTACTCCGTAAAACCGGAAGAACAGTTCTTCAATGCGGGCAGAATTGCTCATGGTCAGGATTTTGAGCAGTTCTATGACAACTACCGCAGAATCATGTACTGGATGCAAATGAGTACTGCTCAGGGCGGAAACAATGCAACTTCATTTACTGAGTTCGGAAACTTCAATGCCCGTTATTCTGTGTTTTTCCCAGGTGTGGGTAGCGTAACAAATGATGTATTGAAGCTAACAGAAAAAATGACTGCTGAAGAAAAAGCAGCACGTCAGATGCTTGTTGCTATGGCTGAAGTTTTGAAAATATACTATGGCTTCTATGTTTCTGATATCAATGGTTCTATAGCATATTCTGAAGCTTTCTCCTCTCGTTATGGTGGCACATTTACACCAAAATGGGAGAATCAGCAAACCTTGTTCAATGCGTGGGAAGCCAGATTGAAAACACTTTCAGCAACACTTAAAGCTGGTGCTGCCAATCAGGTTTCACTGACTAATTTTGACCAGTACTATGCTGGAAATTCTGCAAAGTGGGCAAAAGCTGCCAATGCGCTGCGTATGCGCATTGCTATGAGGATGCTGAAAAGGGATGCAGCAAAAGCTAATGCTATTCTCAAAGAATGTGTAGCGGATGCTTCAAACCTGATGGCTTCTAACGACGATAGCTGGCAATACATTGCTCACCAGAGTTTTACAAGCGGTGGTAACTGGAATCCTCAGGGTTTCAGGGCTCCAGAGCCTACTGTAAATTACATGTGGGAAACAGCTGATCCAAGAATTGGCCTGTTCTACCAAATGAACAATTACTCTCAAGCTAATATTGACGCAGCAGTTGCAGCCAAGGTTCTTACTGCCGGTTCAACTCAGCCTGCCCGTAGGTACGTAGGTGCGCCTATCAGTCCCGATAAAGCGAGCAGCGCTGCTTATTCAATCTGGTACACTGGTAGAAGGGTCAATGCAAGCCTGGTAATGGATACCATTTCTTATCTTCAGGAGCGTATGTTCCAACCTTCATTTGGTGGTGGAACTGGTCAGGCTTTCTTCCCAGTGATCACTTATGCAGACCAACTTTTGATGAGGTCTGAACTGGCAGCACGGGGAATCACTTCTGAAAATGCTGAAACCCTTTATAATGAAGGTATCAAAGCATCTATTCAGTATTATAACACAAGAGCTGCCGCAGCCGCTGTTACCGGTTATAGCGCTGTTACTGATGCACAGATTACTGCCTATACCAACCATCCAACAGTAAAATACAGCGCAGGAAAAGCCCTGGAGCTGATTGCAATTCAGGCATACCTCAATTTTTACAAACAGCCCAACGAAGCATGGGCTCTTTGGAAGAGAACAGGAATGCCGAATAAGAACACTGCTCTTGCTAATGAAGATATCATGATCAATGGTTCTGTTTTCTCCATTGCCAGAAGAGCAATTGTTGCAAATCCTTCACCTTCAGATCTGAATAAGGATAACAAACAGGTTGCAATTGATGATATGAAAAAGGACTCTGAGTTTGGAGACCAACTCCTTCCTTACGGAAGGGTATGGTGGGATAAACAATAAATTCCTGACTCAATTTAAACAAATAATATGTGGCCGGACTGTTTCTCAGTCCGGCCCTTATTTTCAACGTCAATCCTAAATTCAAATTGTTTGAATTAATTTGCTATCATGTTGGGGATTAAGAATAAATTGATCTTTTCTGGCTTGGCTTTGTTTTTAGCATTACATCTACCGAAAGCACAGTCATTGACTAATGTGCATTTCAATAACGTAAGTAAATTCAAAATCTGGTCACCAAAAGAAAAAAAACACCTTCAATTCAAGCAGGAGGAAATGGCAACTGTCATCATTCTGCTTTCGCCAGAATGTCCAATGTGTATCAACTATACATCTTTGATGAAGTCTATACATAACAAATACAGACTAAAACTTAAAATTGCTGGTCTTGTTCCGGGAATGGCATACAAT
>CANHUF010000170.1 GCA_947463715.1 Sphingobacteriales bacterium | reverse complement strand
CCAAGAAGTTTGCAGATAAATTGAATTTTGCTTTTACAGAGTCCAGAAAACACGGATTTGTATCTGGAAAATCAGAAAATCCGGTTGACCAGGAACTGAACAGGAGGGTGTACATTAACTACGGTAATCAACCCTGTATGCAAACGCCATTTCTTTTTAATTATGCCGGTAAACCCTGGCTCACACAATACTGGACCAGACAATTGATTGATTCAGTTTACAGTGGCATTTCCCCTCAAAAGGGGTACAGTGGTGACGAGGATCAGGGTTTGATGGGATCTCTGGCTGTTTTGCTTAAAATCGGACTCTTTTCTACAGATGGAGGTACAAGTGAAAAACCTTTTTATGAAATAACCAGTCCGATTTTTAATAAAGTTACCATTCACCTCAATGAAAAATATTACACAGGTAAAAATTTTGTTATAGAAGCAACCAATAACAGTCCTGCTAATGCATACATCCGATCTGCAAAGTTGAATGGCAATCTGTTGAATAAACCATTTTTTGATCACGAAATACTTGTCAAAGGTGGTAAACTGGAACTGGAGATGTCTGCAAAACCTAACCAAAACTGGGGGATAAACCGCTGACAGCGGCGAAAGTACCATCAATAAGGTCATGGACCTGATTGTAAAAAGAGAATCAATCCACCGGAAAAGTAGTTCCCCCAATATTGATTCAACGGGAATCCTCTCCTCCTAAATTGTAAAAATTAAAATTGATATAATGCTTAAAGCCTGTTTCAATTCCAGTAAATGCATAATGCTGTTTTCAGGAAAAATCATGAAACTGCTTGCAGGCTGGATGTTGTTTACTTCTTTCAACAATCCCGTCAACAAATCCCCTAAAGCTGCAAGGCCCAATTTTATTTACATCATGGCAGATGATATGGGATATTCAGATCTCGGATGCTATGGGAGTGAAATAAAGACACCGAATCTTGACAAGCTGGCAGCTAATGGATTAAAGCTTAGAAGTTTTTATAATAATTCAAGATGCTGTCCTACAAGAGCATCTTTACTAACAGGGCAGTATCCGCATCAGGTTGGCATTGGTCAGATGGTAACCCTTGCAAATGCCAAGTATAAGCCTGGTTCATACCAGGGCTTTCTGGATGACAAATATCCCACCATTGCAGAAGAGCTGAAAAAGGCAGGATATGGAACATATATGTCTGGTAAATGGCATGTAGGTGAAAGGAAGGAGCACTGGCCCAGAAAAAGAGGGTTTGACAGATACTATGGCTTAATATCCGGGGCGTCGAGTTTTTATGAGATTACACCACAGGAAAGGGCCAAGCGGTTTTTTGTATTGAATGATGAAGAATATACCATTCCTTCAAACGGTCATTACATGACGGATGCTTTTACAGATCAGGCCATGGCTTTTCTTGACGAGCATCAGAAAAACAGAAAGGATGATCCGTTTTTTCTTTACCTGGCCTATACAGCACCTCATTTTCCACTTCACGCATTGGAGGAGGATATCGTAAAGTATGAAAAAATTTATGCCAAAGGTTGGGATAATATCAGGTCTGAACGGTTTCAGCGGATGAAAGCAATCGGACTGATTGACAACAGGTATAAACTTACGGATAAGCCCGGGCATTTACCAAGCTGGGACTCTGTTGAAGACAAGGCTGACTGGATCAGGAAGATGGCAGTGTACGCTGCCATGATTGACAGAATGGATCAGAATATCGGCAGACTTGTGGAACAGCTTAAGCAGACAGGTCAGTATGACAACACCGTAATTGTTTTTTTATCAGATAACGGGGCATGTGCTGAAACTGTAAACACGAAATTACTCAATGACCCTTCCACTAAAATTGGTGAGAAGGGTTCATATACAATTTATGGAGAGCCCTGGGCCAATGTATCCGGCACGCCTTTCAAAAAATATAAACATTATATGCATGAGGGAGGTATTAACACCTCTTTCATTATTCAGTGGCCAGCAGGCATAAAACCCGGAAAAGGTTTTCACGATGGCTACGGACATGTGATGGATCTCCTCCCCACAAGTCTTGAACTGGCTGGGGCTGATCCACTTGATGTGCCGGGTAAAAGTTTGTCTCACTTATGGACTGGCAAAAAAAATCCTGAACGTAAAATATTCTGGGAGCATGAAGGAAACAGGGCTGTCAGGTGGGGAGACTGGAAATTGGTTCAGGAGCTTGAAGATGAAAACTGGGCCCTATATAACCTGAAAGATGATCCTACAGAAGTAAATGACTTGTCTGCCAAAAAACCTGCATTGGTTGCACAACTGCAAAACGACTATGAAGTTTGGGCTGCTCAGGTTGGCGTTCGGAAAGTATCAAAAGTCAAAGACGTCGTTGTCACCACTTTAGGGGCTAAAGGGGATGGGGTAACAAACAATACACGGATAATTCAGGATGCCATTGAACAGGTTTCTGCCAACGGAGGTGGAAGAGTCGTGATACCGGAAGGCAGATACCTCACAGCGCCCTTAACCCTGCGGTCTGATGTGGATATTCACTTGCAAAAAGGAGCGGTATTGCTGGGGTCTCCTTTTCGGAAAGATTATGGCGATGAGTTTCCAATCAGCCTCCTCAAAGGAAAGGGCCTGAATAATGTCTGGATTACCGGTTCCGGAACCATTGATGGCAACGGGCGGGAATTGATGAAAGATATTTTTAAAAACCTGGAGGCAGGATTGATTTCAGATCCTGACTGGAAAACAAAAAGGCCAACTGAAAAAAACAGAGGGCACCTCTTGTGGATGAATAACTGTACCAACGTGCATGTCAGAAGTGTGACTTTCAAAGACGCCACATCCTGGGTGTTGAAGTTGCAAAATGGTCGGAATATGGAATTTGACAGCATCAAAGTGGAAAGTACGGCTTACTGGAACAATGACGGGATTGACCTCGACAACTGCAGCTATGTTAAAGTGATGAATTCCAGTTTCAATACCGCAGATGATGCGGTTTGTCTGAAGTCTGAATCCCGTAATGGTTTCTGCGACAATATCCTGGTTGAAAATTGTATCATGCGTTCCAGTGCAAGCGCATTTAAAATGGGAACGGCATCCTATGGCGGATTCAAAAATATTACCGTCCGCAACATCACCGTTTATGATACCTATCGTTCTGCTATTGCCCTGGAAGCAGTGGACGGAGGTATTATCGAGAATGTAAATATTTCAGGCGTGCGTGCCAAAAATACCGGTAATGCTATTTTCATCAAATTGGGCAAACGGAATAAGGATGAAGTGTACTCAAGCGTGAGCAACATTCGGATCCGTGATGTGAAAGTGGAAGTACCTGCCGGCAAACCGGATAAAGGATATGAACTGGAAGGCCCCCTGCTGAAATACCCTGCATCTTTTAATATTCCTGAAAGTGGAATTTTCAGCATCTCGCCGCATAATCATTCAACGAAAGAAACCAATGTGGTGTTTTACCCGCACAATGTTTTTCCTTCCTCAATTACGGGTTTACCCGGGCACAGGATTAAAAATGTACAGTTGGAAGATATAGAAATCATTTACGAGGGAGGGGCACACAAAAAGAGAACCTATATTCCCGTTGATTCAATGCATATCATTACCGAAGCTGAAGCGAATTACCCCGAATTCAGCATGTTTGGTGAACTACCCGCTTGGGGGATGTACCTGCGTCATGTGGAAGGTATCAGCATGAAAAATGTGACACTGAAATATAAAAAGGATGACTTCAGGGTTCCTGTTGTGATGGATGATGTTCAAAAGGTCAGTATCAGCAATTTGGATATCCCCACTTCCTTGCAGGCACCGGTATTGTGGATGAGGAACGCAAAGGAGATTACTGTTGATAGGATCAGGTCTCCATATGCCATAACAGAAGCTCTTAAACTGTTGAATGATTGAATTGGCCTTCATCATACTTATATTGCATCTAAACCCTGAATAGTAAATGATGAAATTCAAAAGTGTAATTTTCTTAGCCTGTGTATTTTTTCAGGCTGAAACACAGGCACAAGCCTCGGCGGAGAAACAAATTCAGACCGAGATGATCCTTGTAGATGATGGTGGTATTGTTACCATAGCTGAAGGCAATGTTACTATTGCCGGCACACTGTCTATGGATGGCAAGAAAAAGGTGGTCATCCGGGGTAAGGGGATGGATAAAACAATCCTTTCGTTTAAAACGCAGCAATCAGGAGCCGAAGGAATAAGGATTACCAACTGTGAGGAGATTGTGCTGGAAGACCTCACTGTGCAGGATGCCAAAGGTGACCTCATCAAAACCATGCACGTGAAAGGCATAACATTCAGAAGGGTAAAAGCGGAATGGACCGGCAAGCCATCGGCAACCAATGGAGGTTATGCACTGTATCCTGTTCAGTGTGAAAATGTGCTGATAGACAGCTGTATTGCCATTGGGGCATCTGATGCAGGTATTTATGTGGGACAATCAAAATACATTGAAGTACGCAATTGCACAGCATTCAACAATGTTGCCGGGATCGAAATTGAGAATTCATTGTATGCTGATGTGCATCACAACACGGCAGTTAACAATACGGGTGGAATACTCGTATTTGACTTGCCCGATCTGGTGCAGAAAAAAGGTGGATTTGTAAAAGTTCATGACAACATCATCCGGGAAAACAATTTTTCCAACTTCGCACCCAAGGGAAATATTGTTGCCAAAGTGCCAAAGGGCACCGGGGTACTCGTTCTCGCTACAAGTAACGTTGAGTTATTCAACAATGCAATCACCAACAACAAAACAATGGGCGTTGGTGTCATCAGTTATTTTATAACTGAAAATAAAATCAAAGATCAGGCCTACGATCCCTATCCTTCAGCTATCAATATACACCACAATGCATTTGAGCGAAAGAAAGGAAGGGCGCCACTGGCAGGAAGAATCGGACAACTCTACCGTTTCAAGCTTAAGTTTGGCAGGAATCTCCCACATATCGTTTTTGATGGCATCATTGATCCGAAAGCCAAAGACAGACAGGTGCTCTGTATCCGGAACAACCGTAACCAGAGTTTTGCCAATCTGGATGCAGACAATAACTTCAGAAGCATCAGTAACAGTATTTCAGGGTTTGATTGCTCCATGCCTGCAATAATCACCAAATAATCAGCATCATGCAGTTTAAACGATTATACTGGTTTGCAATAGGTGTTCTGGTGGTGAGTTTTCTCATTTCAATGAAAGCTGTTCATACTGCTCCTTATAACATGAAACTGTCTGCATACGGTTTTTTTTCTGGAGACATAAAAAGACAACAGCCCGAAAAAGGAGTCATGCCCTATGCATTAAAATCTCCTCTTTTTTCCGACTATGCCCACAAGCTCAGGTTTGTTCAGCTGCCGGATGGTTCAAAAATTCCCTATAATCCCGATTCGGTTCTGCAGTTTCCTGTGGGTACAAAAATTGTAAAAACATTCTTCTATTTTAATGATGAGCGTAACCCTGAAAAGGGCAGGAGGTTGATCGAAACACGTGTATTGTTGCATGAGGAAAAGGGTTGGAAGGCGCTGCCTTATATCTGGAATGAAGATCAGACAGATGCTTTTCTGGAGGTTGCAGGAGGTAAAACCGAAGTTTCATTCGTCAATGCAGCTGGAGGGAAAATGAAATTTGATTACCAGGTTCCGAACATGAACCAGTGCAAAAGTTGTCATGAACGCAATGGCGTGATGACGCCCATCGGACCATCAGCGAGGCAACTGAATGGGGTGTTCGATTATGAAAGTCAATCCATGAATCAGCTGGTGAAGTGGCACGAAACCGGTGCACTTCAGGCCCTACCTCAAGATGCTTCAGCCATTCCTTCCCTGGTTGATTACAAT
>CANHUF010000169.1 GCA_947463715.1 Sphingobacteriales bacterium | reverse complement strand
TGTGCGTTAATAGTCAGGGTGCATAAAAGGCATACGCTTGTGAGCAGCACCAGCGAAGTGAATTTGATTTTCATGATGGCTTAGTTTGTTCCGTTAAGTTACTGCAAAAACCATTCTTTTATCTATCTTGAACTCCAAAGAAAAAAAATATGAAAGTCAGGATATTTGAAACAGCTCTGGATCTGGATCGGGCTGCTGCACAGGAGATAGCTGATCTGCTCAAACAGAAACCCGATGCAGTCATTTGCATGGCTTCTGGTAATTCTCCCAGGGGTGCGTGTGAGCAGTTGGCTATATTGGCTCTAGAACAGGGGGTAAATACCGATCAGTTTTTTTTCATCGGACTGGATGAATGGGTGGGTGTTCCTTCAGAACTGCGTGGCAGCTGTCATTACGATTTTCAGGAGCGGATTTTTGGTCCGCTTAACCTGGATTCATCAAGATACCACCTCTTCAATGCCCTGGCAGCAGATTTCCAGCAGGAGTGCCAAAGCATGGATGCGCTCATCGCTGCAAAGGGTGGGATTGACCTGATGATTGTGGGCATCGGCATGAACGGACATATCGGTTTCAACGAGCCGGGATCATCGTTTGAACTCAAAGCCCATGTGCGGGAACTGGATGAGATTACGGCTTCAGTCGGACAAAAATATTTCGATCAGCCCATGGAGCTGAAATATGGCATTACCCTGGGATTCGGACACCTGCTCAATTCACGGAAAGTTTTGTTGCTTGCGAATGGCAATGCGAAGGCTGCTGTTGTTCAGCAGGCAGTGGAGGGACCGGTCACCGATTCCTTCCCGGCCAGTGTCATGCAACTGCATGAACAGGGTTTTATCATGGTGGATGCAGCCGCAGGAGCGCTGCTAAAACCTTAATTGATAAGGCTTCTGTGAATTGAAATACTAAAACCTGTCTTTTTTGCGCTCTTGATTTTTTTGTTCTATCAATAATAATCTACTGCTGTGGGAAACCTGCTCAGGCTGCTTTATTTTCTGGTCTTTTGCTGTACGGCTTCGTGGCTGCCGGTGATGGCAGACTTCTGCATTTCGCGAGGGCTGACTGGTATCCAAACCAGTGTCGTGCTGAGCATAACACCCCTGATGATGTTCCTGGTTCAGCCACTCACTGGAACGCTTGCTGACCGTTTCGGGTTTCGGAAAATCCTGTTACTTGCTTCAACGTTGGCAGCTTTCAGTTACCTGGGCTACCTGATGCAGGGAGGGTTCCTTTGGTTGATGGCAGTAACCATTGTCATGTCTGTTTTCTACAATACCATCCAGCCGGTACTCGACAGCCTTTCACTCCAGCTCGCAGACAAAGACCCGGCTTTTTCCTATGGTACATTGAGGGTTGCAGGAGCACTGGGATGGGCAGTAACGGGTATTATCACCGGCAAAGTTATTGATGGTTCTCAGGTAGGGATGGTGTTTGTTATTTCTTTCATCAGCATGGCAGGTGTGGCCCTGCTCACTTTGTTTCTTCCAAAACAAGATGTGATACTGCCATCTGAATCGGCAGGTTATACCGGATCTACTCAGCTCTTAAAAAATAAGCAGTTATTGTTCCTTTTGCTGGCTGTAGTGCTCATTTCCACGGGCGGTACAGCTATATGGAACTTTTACTCCCTCTACATGAAAGGCAATGGTGCTTCCGCAACACTTGTGGGGTATGGACTGTCTCTACAGGGACTCTGCGAATTGCCGTTTTTTTATTTTTCAGCAAGGATTATGTTGCGATTCGGCACCAGATTGACACTGATATTGACGGTACTTGTATTGTCGCTGCGGTTATTGCTTTATGCTTTTGTGAGTAAGCCGGAAATGGCGATTCCCATTGAATTGCTGCATGGCATTTCCTGGTCGCTGTTCTGGGTAGCCTGTGTGGAATATGTCAGCAAACTGGTAGATGCAAAATGGATGGCCACGGGTCAGTCTCTGCTGTATGCAGCCTATTATGGTTTAGGGGCAATTGCAGGGAATTACTGGACGGGCTTTCTGGCTGACAAGGCCATGCCTTACGGACAAATCTTCCTGCTCAATGGGGTGATTGTTTTTATGGTTGCAATCCTGCTTGCAATTTTCTTACGCACCAGTCCACGAAATTAACCACCTGATCTTCAACCGGGGCGTAGGGGCCGGGTTGGTAACCTGATGTTTGAATGCCGCGGTAATTGTTTTCACACAATTGTCCGTCCTGATCTCCGGTTACTTCCCAGAATTCAGTTAGTTTATCGAGGTGATAATCTTTTCCCTCAACCGCTTTTTCATCCACCAGCCAGTAGAATTCAAGGTCTGTTACGTATGGTGAGACAGGTGTTACGCGCATAATCCAGACATAATCACTCACTGCATCTACCCACATGTTGGGGTAGTTGACAAGTCCCACCACGCCTGCATCATAATCAGTATGTTTCCCCATCGGTATAGAAACCCTTTTCCCGTCGATGCTGTAGCTTTCAACACCCGGTCTGAGCGGGTATCTGACCGCATAGCTCGTATGATCGCCTTCAACTTCTACCAGCGTTGTTGCCAGTCCTTTTTCTTTCCAGCCAGCCGCTTTTGCTGCTGTGAGCGTTGACGTGTCTTCGCGGAGATTGGCACCAATCACAGCATTACAATATTCAGGATGAGCACCACCACAGTGATAGCATTCCCTGAAATTTTCTGCAACCAGTTTCCAGTTACATATCAATGTGTAGTTTTTCTGAACAGCCACCCTGGCGTTATTGAGGAGGAAGGGTTGGAGGTATGGGCCCAGTGCATCCTGTATTGGAGTGAAATCTGGCGGATTGTCTGCCAGACAAATGAAGATCAATCCTCCTGTAACATTTACCTGAACAGAACGAAGGTTGAAATCTTCGCGACAGAAATCCTCAGGCATCATGCGGGCATTCAGCAGGGTTCCGTCCTTGTCGAACACCCACTGGTGGTAGGGACAAACCAATTTCGCAGCATGACCTTTTTGTTCGAGGCAGAGCGCAGAACCCCTGTGGGTACAGGAATTGTAATGGGCATGGATTTCACCATTATTACCTCGGATCAGAATGATATCTTCCTTCAGGA
This sequence comes from Sphingobacteriales bacterium, assembly GCA_947463715.1. Classification (GTDB taxonomy): domain Bacteria; phylum Bacteroidota; class Bacteroidia; order Chitinophagales; family Chitinophagaceae; genus Pollutibacter. Next base: position 2,793 of record CANHUF010000169.1, on the reverse strand, counting down.
TACGGTAGAGAAAGTAGTCACCTGCTTTTGGAATGGCGCATACATTTCCGGCATAGATCCACTGTGTTTTCCAGATGTGTTCAAACTCAGCATCGAAGACTTCCTGATTGGTATAGAAATCCTGTTCGAGGCTGTAACCGGAACGGTATCGGCCAATCAGGTCTTGTATGGAAATTTTATGATTCATTTTCCTGTTTTGATAGTGCGAATGATGCTGCGCCGATGGCACCAGCCAGGTCGCCATAACTTGCTTTTACGATACGAGTGCTATTTCCGCCGGCGCGCCACTCGTATTGATCCATAAATGTTGCCAATGGCTGGAAGAGCGTATCACCAGCTTCAGTGATACCTCCACCCAATACAATCACTTCAGGAGAAAGGATATTGGTGATGGATGCCAGTCCGATCGCCAGTTGCCTGACCGACTTCAGCCAGATTTCAGCCGCATCCGTGTCTCCGGCTGCAGCGGCATCCAGGAGGTCTCTTGTGGAAGTGAATCTGCCCGCAGATCTTTTTGCTATGGTACAGTTCCCGATGCATTCTTCCAGACTACCTGGCATACCGGTAACATCATTGTCTCCTGCATGGTCGATCACCATGTGACCGATATGACCAGCTTTACTGAAAGCACCCTGATAGGGTTTGCCATCGATCAGGATTGCGCCGCCAACTCCTGTTCCGAGCGTCAGCATCACTGCGTGTTTTGCTTGTTTGCAGGCACCGAATCGTGCTTCTGCCATCAGAGCTGCAACCGCATCATTCAGCACATAAGCAGGCTGATTGAGGTGTGCTGACCAGTTGAAATTTTCCAGACCCTGCATCCTGCCCGGCATGAAGGCGATACAATCGTTGGTGCTGTTGGGCAATCCCGGTGCAGAAATGCCCACTACTGCCCGCGTGCTGCCCGTTTTTTGCATCAGTCCGCTTACCGCAGCTGCAACCGATTGTTTCCAGCGGTGATCATCACCATCATCTGTGGGTGTATAACTTTGCTCAAGTATTTCGCCTATTGAGTTAATGGCTACTGCTTTAATACGCGTTCCGCCAAGGTCTATGCCAATGTGCATGGTTATTATAATATACGATAAAATTATCGAATTTCCTAATGCTATGAGTTAAATCACTAACAGCTGTGTTCATATAATTTGAATTGGCAGAGATTTGTTCCGTGTTTATCAGTCAGTTAGGGGAGCTACACCTTTTTATTATATTTATAAAAAAGTTTCAAAAGGGAGATGCTGCACATATTGAAGCAATGAATGAAATGCAAAAGATGATGAAAGAACCTACAGACTTTGCTAAATGGTTTGAAAGTAAAAAGGTTACACTCGTGTATGACTCTTTTGTTTAAACCCTTTTAAGAATTGAAAAGGGTACTATGCTTAAGAAGAGGCCAATTAACCTCCACCTCTTTGTGATATAAACAACCTTTCGCTTTTGTTTTATGGCTTCAAATATTTGTACAGCAGCTTTTTGAACGGGGGCTACCCAAAATAGACCTTCACTTTTCGCCATTGCAGTATCAACAAAACCAGGACGAACATCAGTAATCGTGATACTTGAACCAAACTCCTTTACATTTATTCTCAATCCTTCTAAATAATTGATTTGATATGCTTTTGTCGCATTGTATGATGGGGCAATCCCATTTCCCCTTAATCCAGCAATAGAGCTAATGTTAACGAGGTGACCATAACCTTGTTCTTTAAAATACCTCATCGCCCAATCTGCAATACACGTAAATCCCTGAATATTCGTTTTTATTACACTATTCTCAATATCAAAATTTAAATTTTTATTCTCCTCACCGATACCTGCAGAAATAATCAATAAATCCAAGCCACCCATCTGACTAACCAATTCATTACAGATTGGCTCTAAAGTTGATAAATCCTGAACATTAATCTTCTTAAAAACTATCCTATTTATCTCTTGTGCCTGTATGGATTGGAATAATTCCTCACGTCTGCCAGTTACTCCCACTTCATAGCCTTCACGTAAAAGTAGCTCAGCCATTGATTTTCCAATTCCACTGGTGGCTCCTATGATGATAGCTTTTTTCATTTACATAAAAGTAGATAAACAAAATATGAATGCCAACTTACAGTAATATCGACACCAAGTTCAACCCTTTAATCTCCTGATAGTAACATACTCAATTAATGAATTATTATTGCATCTTTCGTCTGTAAGGGGAGCTAGAAGAAAGCCTTGCATTTTGCAGGGCTTTTTCTTTGCCCATCAGTGAGTTAGACTAGTTGTATCTTTTCACTATAAGTAACCAAAAAATAAATTAATTTGTGCGTGTTCATACTATAATAATCAAGGCATTTCATGTAGTGATTACAAGATTGTAAATATGAGAGAGAATAATAAAAAATATGATGCCATCATCGTCGGTGGCGGACACAACGGACTAGTGGCTGCTTGCTATCTTGCGAAGGCGGGTAAAAGTGTACTTCTTCTTGAGTCCAATAAGGAACTTGGAGGTGCTACCGCAAGTGTAAAAACTTTTCCCGAATATGATGCGCGTCTTTCAAAATATTCCTATTTAGTATCACTGTTGCCAGATCAAATTGTGGCTGACTTAGGTATTAACTTTACAACCATTGATCGCTCCATTGCTTCTTATACTCCTTATGAGCGAGGTGGAAAAAATGATGGACTACTTATTTCATCGGACTGGGATGAGGCAACCGCAAACAGCTTTCGTCAACTAACAGGATCGGATAAGGAAGGTAAAGCTTGGTGTAAATTTTACAGTGATATTGCTTTGCTAGCGAAACGTATGGC
>CANHUF010000168.1 GCA_947463715.1 Sphingobacteriales bacterium | reverse complement strand
TACTACGAATCTGAAAGGAAGTCTGGCCTATTCAGCCGGAATCTATATCAACTTCAGGCGCAGACGTGAACCTTCCATGAGTCAGCAGCTACAATATGGCATGTCCATCGGTGCACCATCCACCGCTCCTGAAAAGCCGCTGATCATCGACACCGATGGTGATGGCGTGGTAGATGAAAAAGACAGCTGTACCACCGTTGCCGGTCCGGTTACCAATGCCGGTTGTCCGGTTTCTGTGGAACTGGCATTGCCTGGCATCGTTCGCCCTGCTCCACAGCCCGCTGCACCGCAGTACCTGGCTGATATGAAGATGCCTGACGAGGATGCCACCAAAGTGGAGCCACAGATCTCCGGTGACACCATCCGCTTTGTAATCTATTTTGAATTCGACCGCTACGGTCTCACCCAGCATAGCTTCAGGTTGTTGTCGCGCGCAGTTGATTTCCTCAAACGAAACGACGACTACCGCTGCGAACTCAGGGGATATACAGACCTTGAAGGTGAGGCAGAATACAATGATAAGCTATCTGACTACCGTGTACGGACTGCCCGGAACTACCTGATCAGCTTTGGTATCACTTCTGCGCGCATCACCTCTAAATCTTTTGGTATGAATAATCCTTCCATCTACAATACAGACAGGGCGCTGACCTGGATGAACCGACGGGTGGAGATTCTGTTCATCAAGGAATAAAGTTTTCAACAAAACTTGAATACTAATTTATTTAGCACTATTATTGCTAAATAAATTAGTATTCTATGGATGCCGAAATCTACCAGGGAGCGGCTTATGCAGGCTCCAAATCCTACACACAGCAACAGGTAAAAACAGCTAACGCCACTGGCTTCGGGGCAGCGGCAGACGATTTCGCTGAGCGCGGTATCGACCTCAATGAGCAGCTTATCCGCAACAAGCCCGCCACCTTTTTCATGCGCGTACGCGGTGAAGCCATGATTGGCGCGGGAATATTTGATGGGGATACAGTGATCGTTGACCGCAGCATCAAGCCCGTTACGGGTAAGATAGTCATTGCCGTGCTCAACGGCGATATGCTGATTCGCCGTTTTGAAAAGACCTTCAACAAGCTCCGTTTACTGCCTGAAACCGACAGGCTGGCACCGATAGAGATAGATCCTTATGCGGAATTCTCCGTATGGGGCGTGGTTACTTACGTTATTCATCCTGTTTAAATGTTTGCGATCATCGATTGTAACAGCTTCTATTGCTCATGCGAACGGCTTTTCAGGCCTGATCTGCAGCGAAAACCCGTGGTGGTGCTCAGCAACAACGACGGCTGCATCATCGCGCGTACCGATGAGGCCAAAAAACTGGGTATTGACATGGGGGTGCCGTTGTTTGAAAGCCGTGATTTACTGAAGCAGCATGATGTGGCGGTCTTCTCCTCCAATTACCACCTCTACGGAGACCTGAGCATGCGGGTGATGGATACGTTGCGGTTGCTTGCAGACCACGACATTCACCGTTGCGTAGAGGTCTATTCGGTGGATGAGGCGTTCATCGACCTTTCGCACCTGCCTCCAGCGGCACTCCGCAGCTTTGCTGCGCACCTGCGGGATGTGGTGGGGGAGTGGACAGGCATTCCGGTATCCGTTGGGATTGCACCCTCCAAGGTGCTCAGCAAGGTAGCCAACCGACTGGCGAAAAAAGCCAAGCAAAAAACCGGTTGCATCATGGTGCTGGATGATCCTGACAGCCTCCAGGAAGCCCTGGAAATGACAGATGTGTCTGATCTCTGGGGGATCGGACGGCGTTACGCCCGTAAGCTCAAAGAGATGTATGGTGTCAATACCGCCTGGCAACTGCGCCACATGCCGCAGGAATGGGCCCGTAAACACCTTGGCGGCGTGGTGGGCGTACGGATGATCCGTGAGCTGAACGGCGAGCCCTGCATCCGCCTCAAAGACCCGCTTGAAAAAAAGAAAATGATTGCCACCACGCGCATGTTTGGTAAGCCCGTTTTTGATCTAGCCCCCCTGAAAGAAGCCGTGGCCACCTTCACGGCCCGCGCTGCCGAGAAACTCCGGCGGCAGTATTCAGCTGCCGCCTCCATTGATGTATTTGTGGTGACCAATGGCACACAAAGTGGCAGCTATGTCTACAATCCACAGCACCACCACCGCTATGGTATACTGACGCACCCCACGTCTGATACATCGGCGCTCATCCGGGCTGCTCTGCCATTGGTGGAATCTCTCTTCCGGCCCGGCACCAAGTACGTCAAAGCCGGGGTGATGCTGGGTGGTATTGTTCCGGATGATGCTCTGCAGGGCAATCTTTTTGCCCCTGCTGCTCCGCAGGAAAACAGGGCGCTGATGGATGCGATCGACAATATCAACTTCAGTATGCGGGATGATATGGTCAAGTTTGCTGCATCCGGGCTCACCCGTAACTGGAAGATGCGCCAGGAGATGCGCAGCAAGCGGTTCACCACCAGGTGGGATGAGGTGTATGAGGTGGGGTAAAAGACGAGGCACGAGGCACAAGCCTGCCAGCCGAAGGCTGGGCAAGAGGGGGCTTTATAGCCATTTGAATTTTTCCAGGAGCAGGTCTTTTTGTGAGCGGGCAACGGGCAATATTTCACCATTCCCCATGGTAACGGTATTATCGCTGCGGTTGTACTGGCGAATGTGCTTGAGGTTGATCAGGTATTGTCTGTGGATGCGTAGAAAGATTTGGTCAGATAATGTTTCCTGAACATCCTTCAGTGTTTTGGCTGTGGTAATCTGTTTGCCCTGAACCGTAAAAATTTTGGTATAGTTGTTGATGGCTTCCGCATAGAGAATATCAGATAGCTCAAGGAAAATCACTCCGTTGTGTCCGGATACGGCAATTCTAGTCCAGTTACCTTCTTCCAGCTGGTTTCGGGCCGACTGCCATTGCTGCCTTGAAAGGGGCATACTTCCGGCTACCTTTTGTAGGGCTCGCTGCAATTCAGGGAGTTGCAGTGGTTTCAGCAGGTAGTCAATCGCATTGTAGCGGAAGGCTTTGAGGGCGTGCTGGTGGTGTGCTGTGATGAAAATCACTTTGCAAGACTGGTCAGGAAGGGATTCCAGCAGGTCAAATCCGCTCATCCGGGGCATTTCAATATCGAGGAATAAAAGGTCTGGCTTTAGAAAAGACAGCTCTGCAAGGGCCTCCCGAGGGTCACTGAATTTCCTGATGATATCTATGTCGTTACCACACTTGCGTAGTAGCAATTCAAGCAGGTGCAGGCTGTCGGTTTCGTCGTCTATCAATATGGCCTTTATTTTTTTCATGCAACTGGAATGATAAGAGTTATCCTGGTGCCGCAGGGATGACCCTGTGCATCTGATAGGTCTACTGTGTTGAAACTACACGGAACATCAGACTGCCGGTTCATCAGGGAAATACGGTCCTGTAGAAGTTTGGTTCCCATAGACTGCCGGAGCGCATGTTTTTGAGATTTGAGTTGAGCAGACTGCATCCGTCCGATACCATTGTCTTCCACAGTTACCTGCAGTCTTTTGTCATTCAAACGGGAGAATGTAATCTGGATATGTCCGCCATCCGGTTTGTGCATCAAACCGTGCCAGATGGCATTTTCAACCAATGGTTGCACCATCATGTGTGGAAGGTACATCAGTTCCGGATCCAGTTCCGGATCGATGTCGATCGCATAGGTCAGCTTCTCTTTGAAACGCATAGATTCCAGTTCAAGGTACAATTTCAGCATTTCCAGCTCACGGGAGAGCAGCAGGTGCACCTGGCTGGAGGCATCCAGGGTGTAGCGGATCAGTTGCGAAAAAAGTGACAGATAGCGGGAAGCTGCTTCCAGGTTTTTTTCTTCAATGAACAGGGTGATGGAAGTGAGGCAGTTGAACAGGAAATGCGGGTTCATCTGACCTTTGATGCCGGAGAGCATGAGGTCGTTCATCTGCGACTGGTAAGCTGCTTCCTTGAGTGCAGCCTGGTTTTCCTTCAACGACAGCAAGTGTTTCATGCGCATGTGTTGAATCCGCTTGCGGAAAAAGAGTACACCTGTGGCAACTCCCAGTACCAATAAGGAAATGATCCATCCAAAGAAGGTTTGCCTCAACTGGAGCCTGCTGTTTTCCTGTTGTTGCGACAATTGTTTTTCCTGCATCGTATTGATGATGCGCAGGGAGTCTTGCCACTTGTTGAACTCCTGGTCAAGTTCCGTGCGGCGCAGCATGTTCTCTTTTTCCAGGTTGTTTATCGAATCACGGGCTGCCTCGTAATATTTATAATCATTCAGTGCATAAAGATGATGACCCAAAGCCTGCTCTGTTTCGGAACGGCCTGCATAGGCATTAGAAAGAATTTGCCATTCTTTGATAGCTGAAGCCAATTGGATGGCATTGGTATATGCCTGTTTTGCAGGCAGCAGTGTGTTCGGGTCTTTTCGGGAGTTCCACTGCTGTTTGTAAATACCCGCAAGAATATTCCAAAGGATGGCCAGTTTTCCTTTGTCTGCGTGATTATCAGGGCTATCCATCATGCCAATGGCATCAAGTACCTTTTTTGCTGCTTTGTCGTATTGCAATAAGGTGACAAAGATTTCTCCACGAAATCTGGCTGCATTCACCAGTAAATCTTTGGCATTCAGTTTGGAACCGATGGCATATAGGCTATCCACATGTTCCATCGCTTTCCCAGGCCTGTCCATTTTGATAAAAACATCAATATAGTTCTGATGGACAAATGATTTCTGCCTCGGGTTATTCAGCACTGAGGGGTGAAAGAGCAGCAGATCAAGGTATTTAGTTGCTTCAGCATACCGATTCAGGTTTGTCAGACAATAAGCCAGACTGAAATAACAACTGATAATGTGTTTTTCTGAGTGAAGTTTCCTTGCGGCCTGAAGAGAAGTTTCATAAGTAGTTAATGCTTTTTCGAATTGTTTCAATCCCGTGTAGCAGGTACCAACCTGAATACGCGAATGCAGCATTTGCTCTCTGTCGTTCAATGATTTTGCCAGAACAAATGCCTGTTCGTAATAATAAATGGCTCTTTGATAGTCCATCAATGCCCAATAATTGGCAGCGATGGCCTGGTAAGAAATAATTTCTCCTTTTTTCCAGTTAATTTTTTTGGAGAGATTAAGGGCAGAATCGCCATAGAGAAGACCTTTCGCTGGGTTAATGGCAAAATTTTTGAATGCAGTATCCCGTAAAAGGATGACTGTTAGTGAATCACCAAGGGATGTGCCAGCACTAGCATGAATACCAGTGGATAGGTACAGGCTGGCAAATATGACTAAGGGTATTTTCAAGGTAAATTAAAAGTAAATATACAGTCAATTTTTACAACACCTTGAGCAGTGCAGTTTACTCAAAATAACTGCATTTCACTATCCAAATCTCTCCATTCACTTGTTTTCAAAGAACCGGGTTAAAAGGGTTGTTAAATTCATAATGTTAAAACCAAACTACCTAACTGTATGAAAACTACCACGATCCGTCAGATTTTTACTATTCTACTCTTGCTGATAGGCACATATCCGAGGGTTTTTGCCACAACCGCGCAATTACCACCTCCAGCAATTACTTCAATCAGTCCAATCAGCGGCAGTGTAGGAACCCTGGTCACCATAACCGGAACAGACCTGAGCAATCCCACTGCATTCAGCATTGGCGGTGTTCCGGCGATTGTGATCTCAAATACTGGCACCAGCCTGGTGGGCATGGTGATGCCGGGTGCTACTACTGGAGTCGTTTCAGTAACCACTGATAATGGCACAGTAAACAGTGTTGAAACTTTTGCAGTTACCCCTACAGGTTATCCCAATGCGCAACAGGGGAGCAAGCTTGTTGGCACCGGTGCAATAGGTACTTCAAGACAAGGTTATTCTATTTCCCTTT
>CANHUF010000167.1 GCA_947463715.1 Sphingobacteriales bacterium | reverse complement strand
TAACGATTGATGTTTAGTGCTTGTCACAGCCGAATCACATGCCCCGCCTGCGGCTTGACGCCACCCGCCAGCAACTGCGCAAACACCTGCTGCGCCGCGTCAACGCCGTGACCCTCAACAATTCTGAGCAACTCACGCTGTGGATCATTAACATGAGCCCCAAAACGCGACCAGGCATTGCCCAGTTGCTCGCCAAAGGTCTGCGCACCCCACTGCGCCGTGCGTTTGAGAATCTGCTCGGGCGCAAAGAAAAACGTTGGCGCCGGCCCGGGCAGCGTCTGCTTTTTTGACCCCTGCCCCGTTAGAACCGCCGTCTGCGCCGATCCCACCACGCAGCTGTACTTCAGTTCACGACAATGATGGTGAATGGCACTACGCAGCTCACGAGCCCCCGAGAAATCCACATACAAGGTCGGAACCTGAGCATCCAGCGTGTCCAGTTGCGCATACGTCAGCGTGCGGCGGTAGCACCCAGAGCCGGCCACAAAATGGCGGTGTCGTTCCGAGGTCAGCCCCATGGTTTCCACCGCGTCGCCAATACAAAAACCCGTACCGTAAGCCGTCTTGCTGGATGCACTTGAAATCACCACCCGCTGCGCGCCAAACCAGTGGTTGTCCGCCAGAAAGTCCGCCAGCGTAAATGAGGTGATAAACAGCGGCCGGAAGATCGCCTGAAATGCCTCGCTGCCCGCGGTGTACAGCGGATCCACATCACAGCGCAGGTACTGATTGTAGGCCGCAGGCAAGGCCTGACGATGCGCAGACCCGTCACGGAACCCACGCTTGCCCACATTTGCCGCCTGCACACGCAACACACTCGCCGGCGGAAAATAACCGTAGAAGCGCTCACCCACACTAACACCCTCTACCGCCGAGGCCACCACATTGGCAAAACCCCACACCGGCACCTGCCCCCAATCTGCATCGCCGGTGGGGAAGAAATCCCAGTACCGCATGGCTGCACCGTAAGCGGCATAGGTCACGTTGTTGGTGGTTAGGGAGAACAGGTCTGGGGCCAGCAGGATTTCGCCTGGTGCAAGTGTTGCTGGTGGTGGCTGATTGTCGATACGTATCTGGGTTATGTCTTGTTTATTGATTAGCAGGCGGTGGTGAGGGTGTTGGGGCATAGTGTTTTCCTGACGCTGGGCTTTCTGTTGTCTTTGGTTATTGAAGAATACAGGGTGATCACCTTCACGTGTCATATCCACTCCGAATCGCTTAACAGCAGTCGTTTTCATAACAAACGATAAAAAATTCATCTCAAGAAAAAAAGCGATTTTTTACCTTGTGAAACCAACGATCGCCTGTTTACAATCGGTTACATTACTCGATTCGAAGTGAGCTGTATCGATCATTCGTGCAGATGGGCCTGAAAATCGCTCCTGCGCACTCTTCAATTGGTAGTGTAATCAGGAGGAATATCTATGCCTTATAGAAATAAGACATTCATCTCTTTCGATGGCGATACGGACATGCACTATTACAGGCTAATGCAAGCCTGGAAGCAGAATGATGGCATTGAGTTTAACTTTTACAATGCACACGATCTAAATTCCGCGCGCGACACTAGCCTTGAATCAAGCATAAAGGCGCAGCTTGCCGAAAGAATGCGAAACTCAAAGCTGTTCATACTCTTGGTCGGAGAGAAAACTAAGTATCTTCAAAAGTTCGTTCGCTGGGAAATTGAGCAGGCAGTTAGTCGAGACTTGCCAATTGTTGCGATAAATCTGAATGGAAGACGTTCCATGGATGACGACCGATGCCCGCCCGTGCTCAAGGACAAGTTGGCAATTCACATTAGCTTCAACGCGGCCATAATGCAGTATGCCTTGGACTACTGGCCAGATTCACATTTGAGCCACAAACAAAAAGGAGGTACTGGCCCCTACTACTACAAGGAAGAAGTCTACCGGAGGCTTGGGCTCTGATGCTGGCTAAACTACGCCTTCAGGCCAATGCATGGCTGAAGAACATCGTTTCGGTCAAGGGAGGCTCGGCTATTCTGAGTGCTTTTGGTGCGCTCTGGCTATTGATCGAAATATCAACATTCTATTTCCAAGGAACTGCGATACCTGCATGGCTGCGTGCTCATTGGTGGCTATTTGCAATTGCTGGAGTAGTAATATCCGCGTGCGTGTGCTTTCCGAGACTTTCTGTGTCGTACAAATTGAATGGGAGAGATGTGACAATTTCAATCTGTATAAACGACATGTTTTCCGTTCCTGGCGCTCTAATTGTCGGCAGCAATTCGACATTTGATACAGAAATATCGCCGCGATTGATTGCGACAAAAAGCGTTCAAGGCCAGTTTACAAAAATGCACTACACGCATGAGTCACAACTAGACGCTGAGATCGCGGCCTCATTGAGCGGAACGAACGGGGTTCACCTCACTGACAGGCAGTTCGGAAAGTCAACGAGATATCCAAGAGGTACAGTTGCGAGATTGAATCCGCAAGGTCGGACAGCCTACTTGCTGGCGATTGCCGATATCAATCCACAAGGCGTTGCTGAATCCAACTTTGAGTATCTTCAGGTTGCACTTGCCGAACTTTGGATTTACGTCGGAAGTCGTGGGCTCAAAGAGCCTCTTGTTATGCCCGTTTTGGGGACCGGCCTTTCCAGACTGCCCCAAACTCGTGAGCAAGTTGTTCGAGAAATCATCAATTCATTTGTCGCTGCTTGTAGTGAGCGCGTTTTTGCCGATCAGATTACTATCGTGCTTTCTCCAAGCGACGTAAAAAAGCATAAAATTTCATTTGATGATATTGCGTCATTCCTACGGCATACATGTGTCTATACCGATTTCTCAACGAATGCGAAACCTGCAGTCGGCCAGCCCACGTGATGATACGCGCGGATTACACTAACAAGGCGCTCAAGCGCGACCAAGTGAAGCTGTCATGTCCAGCATTACTGAAAACGTAGATGACCTTGTTACGAATCTAGCTAAGAACGCAGAAGTGCTTCGTGCTGCAGCAAGTATGGAAATTTCGGATGAATCCGCCGGAACAGACGCTCCAGTCCGCGAAATGCTATTGCGTGCGAGTGAGCTTGTGAGAGGAGCTACAGTTCTAGGGCAGAACCACAACCACTCTACGTTAAGCGTGTTGTCACGTGCCATTCTCGAAAACTTGATCTTATTGCTCTTGGTGCAAGTTGATGAAGGCAACGCTCACAAACTGGAGGAAGAAGCGAAATCGGAAATAGCGCGTGTTGCAAAAATCAATTTTGAAAAAGGAAAGGCACGTATTCTGAATCGCGAAACCGGCGAGGATGCTAGTGCCGAGTTTCTTGGTACTGCTCGCTTCAAAGGGCTTAAGAGGCCTCCAAGTATTGAAGCGCGAGCGAAAGAAGCAGGAGTTGAGGATCTATACACTGTCTTTTATCGATTCATGTCCTTAGAAATGCACGGTTTCAGCTTATCTCAAAAGGAGCAGAGTGCTGAAAGAGCTTCAATAGTTCAATTGCAAGGGATTGGCGCGCTCGCTTTAGCTTCTGGTCACGCGGGTGTGCGATGGCTCATTAATCGGCAGAGAACGGACAACGAATCACTCCGGCAGTTGTTGGGAATCGGGCGGCCAAGCCCTAACAAATCAAACAACTTCGCGCCTTCGGCGCCGGACGCGGCAAGCCGCGCCGGTTTTTGAGGCGTTATATGAATCGTGAGGGTGTATGGATATCATTGAGCTTTTAAAAAGTGAGTACATTTCAGCGATCTTCGGAGGGGTCGGCGGTGTAATCACCGCTTGGCTTTCCCATAGACTAGTTAGCAGACGTGGGATATTTAGCTATTTTGTGAATCACAATAGAGTAGGTATAACAACCCAAGACAGTGTGTTCGGAAACGTCGCAGTTACCTGGAACAATGAGCCTGCCAAGCATTTATTTTTTTCAACTATTGAGCTCAAAAACGACAGCTTAAATGACTACGAAAATGTGGTTATCAACGCGTATACAAGCAATACTCTGCTACTTACAGAATTTACACAAATTGTTGATTCCCCGACCACCCTTCATCCAACTGAAAGATATCTGGAAAAAATCAAGGTAAATGCTGGTCAAACCCCTACTGACACCCAGCGCATTACCTTTCACGGGCAACGCGAATACATAATCCCAGTTTTTAATCGTGGCCAAAAAGTTAAGATTCAATATTTAAATTCTGCTAGTTCGGATGAGGTGCCAAGCATCTGGCTGTCGGCTTTGATTAAAGGTGTTAGGTTAAAATTTCAGGTACCTCGACCCCATATACTAGGGATCCCGCGCAGCAGCGCGGCTATTGTTGGTGCCATAATCGGGTTAATTGGATTAATCCCATTGGTGTCACTCGTAACTAATCCTTGGCTACTGGCAATGGCGACGCTTGTATATGGATACTTAGTAGTTATTCCAGGTGCATACTTTCTTATTTCCATAAGGAAGGTGCGTGAGTTAATTGGTGGTTAATTCATATAACTATCTCATGCAGTTCGCGCCTTCGGTGCCGGATGAAACCTGGGGCTGCATCTCTGATGAAGGGCGTTATGCTTTCAAACTAATCAGAACTAGCGAGAATTCACGTGAATAAAATATTATTTTTTATACAAGATCAAATTTATCTGATAGTTTTTTTAGGTGCTACTTTGCAGATATTTGGTACGTTCATACTAGGGCTATTTTCGTTCTTCGGATTAAGAGAGTACGAAGACAAAGAGGTCTATATGGAAGGTACCTATAGAGTGACTATACATAAAGGTTGGAAAATTGCGGCTCAAATCGGATTGCTTTCTTTATTATTTGGTATTGCGCTGTCTACTGCTGGATCGTTGGCTTCCCTTGCGCCGACCAAATGAAGGGTGAAATACAACAATAAATTCTGTCGTCGAGTTTTTATACAACCGAAGGCGATCTCAAATAAAGGTGGGGAGGACAGAAAAATGGCGACGATGACCCAATGTATCCTGGGTGAGCGATTAATAGTTGTTGATGAGGCTATTGATATAAAAGATAGTGGATCTATTGTTGCGCCTGATTTTCGATGCACAGAATGCAATCAACCAGTTCGTCCTCATAGATCAGGTGGCCATGTCGCCGCGCACTTTGAGCATCTGGAGCGAAACCCGGATTGCACTCAAAGCCACATCGCGAGCTAAGCCTAACAAGCGCTTTTAGACTGACGCCAAAACCTGAGCGTAGTTGGGGTCCTGCCCCGTCCCCACGGACGCTCCAAAAGCCACTAGACTCACCCCACTACTGTAGCGAGGCAAGTCCAGAAAGTTGTCTGTAAAAACGGGTTAGAATCCTGCATTAACTTTACGAGTACCACCATGATTCGTTTATTTACAAAACTGTTAGGCCCTTCCCGAGTCAACACCCCCGCCCTTCTCTCCGCCACACTTCTGCTCATACTCACATCCAATCAACCAGCCAGCGCCGCCAGCCACGACCAGCCATTTACCGTGCTGGAGGCAAGCATTCCCGCGATGCAACAGGCCATGGCATCCGGCCAGATAACAGCCCGCGAACTGGTAGAGCAGTATCTGATTCGTATCGCGCTCTACGAGGAGCGGGTTAACGCGGTGATCGCGGTCAATCAAAATGCGTTGGCGGATGCCGACCGGCTTGACGCCGAACGAGCTGCGGGACAGGTACGTGGGCCGCTTCATGGCATTCCGGTAGCCTTGAAAGACAATATCCATACCACCGACATGCCGACCACCGGCGGCGCGCTGGTGTTCCGGGATTTTGTGCCGCCCTACGAGGCTACGCTGACCACCAATCTGCGCAACGCGGGTGCCATCATTATTGCCAAGACGGTGATGACTGAACTGGCTAATTTTCTCGGCTCTGGCATGCCGGGTAACTACAGTGCGATTGGCGGTTATGGGCTGAACCCT
>CANHUF010000166.1 GCA_947463715.1 Sphingobacteriales bacterium | reverse complement strand
TCTGGGTGATTATATCAGGTATTTCACTAAGGTTGCCGTAAGAGAACCATTTTTACCTGGCTTCAATTCCGTTTTTGATGATCAGGTTATAGATGGTAAATCATATACCATTCCTGTAGACAGGGGATTTAATAGAAATGCTGAGTTTACAGACAGTTCATCGTTTTACAAGAGAGGGGATACAGTTACAATCAAGTTATGTCAGATTGATAAGACAACCTATGATTTTTGGCGTACATACGAATTCAGTTTCCAAAGTATTGGAAATCCTTTTTCCAGTCCTACCAGGATTTTAACCAACATCAATAACGACGCATTGGGTTATTTCGGGGGTTATGGTTGCCAGTTTAGGACAATAATCATTCCAAAATGACTTACCTTTGCAGATTATAAAATATTAGAAATGTCTTCAGTTGAAAAAGTTTCATGTTTGATTATAGGATCTGGTCCTGCTGGTTATACAGCTGCAATTTATGCTTCAAGAGCTAATTTGAAACCTGTTTTGTATCAGGGTATACAACCAGGCGGACAGCTAACAATCACCACTGAAGTTGAAAACTATCCTGGTTATCCGGAAGGCATTCAAGGTCCGGAGATGATGGTTGATTTCGAAAAGCAGGCAAAACGGATGGGTGCTGATATCAGATTTGGACTTGCTACAAAAGTTGATTTTTCAGATAGTTTGCATAAAGTATGGATCGATGAAGAAAAAGAGATTCATGCGGATACTGTAATCATAGCAACTGGTGCATCTGCTAAGTGGCTTGGTTTACCCAGTGAAGAAAGACTCAACGGGTATGGTGTGAGCGCTTGTGCTGTTTGTGATGGATTCTTTTTCAGAGGTAAGGAAGTTGCCATTGTAGGTGCAGGAGATACTGCAGCTGAGGAAGCACACTACTTAAGTAAATTATGTACAACTGTTCACATGTTTGTACGTCGTGAACAGATGCGTGCATCAAAAGTAATGCAGGATCGTGTTTTGAATACTCCTAACATTAAGGTCTACTGGAATACAGATACAGATGAGATTTTAGGTGAAAAGAATGTTACAGCTGTTCGAATTGTAAACAATAAAACTGGTGAAAAGCAGGAAATACCCGTTTCTGGTTTTTTTGTCGCGATCGGACATCAACCCAATTCTGATATATTCAAACCTTTCATCAATTTGGATGAGGCTGGGTATATCCAGACTATTCCTGGTACTTCAAAAACCAATATATCAGGTGTATTTGCTTGTGGCGATGTGCAGGATAAAAACTACAGGCAGGCAGTTACTGCTGCAGGAAGTGGCTGTATGGCAGCTATTGATGCAGAACGTTATCTGGCTTCAATCGGTCATTGATTCCAGCTCAGTGCCAGAAATACCAAAGCTCCACTGATGTAACCAAGAAATGCCCAGAGGGTAATTTTCTTCAGGTACCAGAAAAATTCTATTTTGGTCAGTCCCATTGCAGCCACTCCTGCTGCTGAACCAATAATTAGCATGCTGCCTCCTGTACCGGAGCAAAAAGCAATAAAAAGCCAAAATGGATGATCCTGAGGGAATTCTGTAAGTGAATACATACCTTGAGTTGCCGCAACAAGTGGAACATTATCTATAACAGCAGACAAAACACCCAACACCATTACAATTATCTTCTGGTTACCAATCAGCTGATTTAAACTGTTTGCTGCATTAATCAGGATGCCTGAAGTTTGCAAAGCTGCCACACTTACAAGTATTCCCAGAAAAAAAAGGATACTCGGTGTGTCAATTTTTCTAATGGCAAAATTTACAGATAATGCATCTTTATCCATAGTATCTTTTCCGCTATGAATCATTTCTGTTAGTACCCACATAACTCCCAGAGAAAAAAGCATACCCATAAAAGGGGGCAGCCCGGTTAAGGTTTTGAATATGGGTACAAATAGAAGGGATAGAAGACCAATGGTGAACACCAGGTTTTTTTCCTTTAAAGATGATTTGAAGGATTCATTACCTTGAATTGGTTCATTCACATCACCTTTTACTGCAAATCTGAGGGCTATCAATGGAATTATAACAGAAACCACACTGGGTATAAATACATCTCTGATGATTGCCCAGGCAGTTATTTGTCCCCCGATCCATAACATTGTAGTTGTCACATCACCTATAGGGGACCAGGCACCTCCTGCATTAGCTGCAATTACAGTCATAGATGCAAAAATCAATTTATCCTTGTTGTCATGAATAAGTTTATTTGTAAGTGATATGAGCACAATGGTGGTTGTCAAATTATCCAGAACAGCAGATAAAAGAAAAGCAATAACGGTGATAAGGGTTAGTATGGTTGCCTTTTTTTTGCTGTTTATACTTCTGGAAATAAGATCAAAGCCATCATGGGCATCTATGAGTTCCACAATTGTCATAGCACCTAAAAGAAAAAACAGAATACCTGAAATCTCGCCCATGTGTTCCAGCAGCGCATGATGTGCCAGTTCATGTGAACTGCTATTGAATGCAAAAATGGTCCAACAGATAACTCCTGTGATTAAAGCACTTGATGCTTTATTGATTTTGATCTGGTGCTCAAATGCAATGGCCAGATAGCCAATGATGAAAACTACTGTCATCATAACACGTAGATTTAATTCTCTTTCTTGATTGGAGTTTTTTGTGGGGGTATTTTTTTGGGTTTATCACCGGATGATTTCCGGGGGACAATATCGCTTGTTTTTGAAGGGGAAATCAGTGGTTTTAAAGGTTTTTTCTCTTCATCAGTAAGTTGAACTGAATCTTCTATTGGCTTCTGGATTTTATTCCAATCCGCCCAAATATCAGTTACAGATTTAGGACGAATATTTTCCAGCCATTTAAAATTGCGGAGTTCCTTTTTGTCTTCAGGAAGCTGCATGATAGGGTAGGTTGTGCCAGTAACACTGTTGAACCATGTTACCCGCTTTAATTCCTTGTTTGCAAAACGCATCACTATCGCATCTGCCATGGTATAATTAACACCTACATAGGCACTGTCTTCATCTTGCAGGTAATAGAGATTCTCACCATTCCCTTTAACTTTTAGAAAATCTATGGAGCCTTCAATGAACTGTCCTGTGAGTTCATTACCCTTCATCTGATTGAACATTCCATCTGATGTTCGGTTAATGGTGAAGGCGTTTTCATTAACTAAAATCTTTTCGGCTTTTCTGTTTTTGGTAGCCAGAAAGATGGTATCTCCTGATATCTGACTTCCCTGTGTCCAGATAACCGGTTCTGCGAAGAATCTGAAAACTGAATCTATTCCGGAATAGAATAAACTGTCGCATTTACTTTGCAAAGAATCTGAAAACAACCTGACATGGTGAAAAGCTGTAAAATACCGGATAGTGTCTGCAGGATTTTTTACTTTGGAACTATCAGACTGAATATATGCAGAATGCAGCGTATCTGCAGAAACAAATAAGGAATCATTTTTTTGTTTCAAAACAAGCAACGGTTTTAAATATGATGTTACTGTTTTTGAATCATTATTGAAATCTGTTGCACCTGCATACATCGCTATACCCTGAGCTGAGTCGCGGTATTCAACATTTCCTGTAGCTCTGCCAGCTCCAGTGATTTTGTCATATGCTATACTGTCTGCGTATACAACCTGTGTGCTATCTCTTATTTCAGGTCTGTCTGTGAAAATAGCTTTCCCTTTTTTTAGGTCATACAAGCCTCTTCGCGTTTTTATTGTAGAACGTTCATCCTTGATGATAGTAGGGGCAAGAAAGTTGGCTATTTCTGTATTGAGATTATACCTGAGTGTATCTGTTGTCATGGTATATTCAGGGTCTACCAGCTTTACCTTTTTCTGAAAGAATACATCACGCGTATTGGCATAATATATGCCTTCCTTGCTTGTAAGAACAGATTCACCATTAACTACTTTCCCGTTATTTAGGTATGTGCCAATATTAGTACCTACATTGTATTCCAATGCTTCTGTGGTGAGAACACCTTTGCCGTCAGTTAGTTTTACTCTTTTTTTAAGGGTAGCAACCTTTGTGTCTCCCATGTATTGCATATACTGAGAGTAGGCGTGAACACTGTCATTATCGTTGATATGAATATTTCCGAATGTTTCAACCTGGTTCAATAACACATTCTGTACAGCACTGTCACAATAAATCAGCGTATTTTGTTGCTGCATGATCACATTGCCCTTCAGAATATTCAAATCTCCGGCACTATCTCTTTTGACACGTCTGAATATATCAGCTTTTATGATTTGAACATACCGGTCATTCAATACAGGCTGTTCTGTAACAGGTGTGACTTGTGCCCAAATTACACCTCCTTTTAAAAGAATGAATAGGAATAAAAGAGAAACCTTTTTATACATTATTGGGACGTTGAATCTGAGATGGGAGTCATGAGAGGACCTGTTTTATCTTTTTTGCCGAACACCGAAATTTGAACATACCGTTTTGGATGTAACCTGAGATCCTGTAGCAAAACGTTCAGGCTGTTTGCTGTGCTGTTCAGATTTTTATATAGTTGATCATCTGAAGCAAGTTTACCTATGCTTCCTTTACCTGATTTAATATCTGAAAGTACACCGTTCAGGGTGCCGATAGTGGATTCAAGTGCTACAACTGTCCCTGCCAAATCAAGCGTAGCAACTTTTCTTGATGCTTCTGCAAGATTATTAATTACTGAAGTTATCGAGTCATTATTGCTTTTTAAATTACTGCTAAAGGAATTCACGTTGTCCATTGTTTGAGCAAGGCTACCTTTACCAGGTTCAAGTATGGCATTAAGTTTATCAGTTGTTCCGGCTAATTCCTGTAAAATAGTGGAAATGTTTTGCTGAGCACTTTCGTCAAAAGTTTTGCCGATATTTCTTATCGTTGTGTCCAAAGAGGCCAGTGTCCTATTGATATTTTCAATTGTTGGTGCCAGGGTTTGTTTAAGATCTTCCATTAAACCCTTGCTGTCAATACCTTTCAGCGTATCGCCATCCTTAAGAAAATTCGTGGAGTTGCCAAGCGAAATCACAATTGCAGTCGATCCCAGTGGCGTTGCTTCAATTTTACCATAAGAATCTACAGGGATATTTATTGATCGGGTCAGGTGATAGGAAACAACCACTTGACTTAGATTGGCATCCTTTTCATCAAGCCCTTCAACAGCACCTACACGCAAACCATTTATTTTAATTGCATCTCCTATATTTAATCCTTCCACCTTGCTGAAAGTGACAAACATGGTTGCTTTCTTTTTGAAAACGTTTTTACCTTTCAGGAAATTAAATCCAAGTATCAGCAATGTTATTGAAACAGCAGTTAGTGCGCCTACTTTGGTTTCGTTTGAAATTTTCATCATTTTCTGGTTGTTATTATTTGCCGTCAATAAGTATTTTGTAGTTAATGACAGCATTGGCAATGGCCCTGGTCATTTCAGCCTGACCTACCTCACTGTTCAGATAGTCTTCTTCTTCCTTGTCTGTTATAAATCCTGTTTCAATCAAAACCGCGGGCATATTGGTAGCCTGTAAAACCCATATTCCCATGTGGTTTCTTTGCAAAACTCCCTGACTTTTTCTACCTATGGCAGTGAATTCAGTTTCAATCAATGAGGCAAGTCTAACTGAATTCTTGAAAAATTTCTGAGACCAAAGGCGGGCTTTAATTACAGCCTCAGGACTGTTCACATCAGGAATGTCCATCACCTCCGCGGATGATTCAAACCTTTCATCTTCGATAATACCTTGTGTCTTTTCATCAGCTCTGTCTGCTGCCCAAACATATGTAGATGTTCCATGTGCAGGATTAGGAGATGTTTTATAGATAGGTACCTTTCTGTATAATTTTTTTCGTTTATTGCCTTTCCCTTTATAATAGGCTACAGATTTGTAACCTGTTACAATTTTCTTA
>CANHUF010000165.1 GCA_947463715.1 Sphingobacteriales bacterium | reverse complement strand
AGCACTGGAGTACTACATGAAAAAAGAAATGGATAAACTTGGGCTTGAAGAGCTTAAGGAGTTCATCCACTTCGGATTAACATCGCAGGATGTTAACAATACAGCAATTCCACTGATGTGGAAAGAAGCCCTTGAATATGAATTCTATCCGGCTGTCAGCAACCTCATCATCTCAATCAGGGATATGGCAAAGAGCTGGAGTGCAATTCCGATGCTTGCCAGAACACACGGTCAACCGGCATCTCCAACCACCCTGGGGAAGGAAATGATGGTATTTGTTGAGCGTCTGGAAAATCAGCTTAATCTGCTGAATCAGGTGCCCTATTCCTGTAAATTTGGTGGTGCAACCGGAAATTTCAATGCACACCTTGTTGCCTATCCTGAAGTTGACTGGATAAAATTCGCAAACAGATTTTGTGAAAATAAATTGGGATTGCAGAGACAACAGTATACAACCCAGATTGAGCATTATGACAATCTTGCTGCACATTTTGATGGCATCAAACGTATAAGCACCATTTTGATCGACCTATGCAGGGATATCTGGACATATATTTCCATGGAATATTTCAGGCAGAAAACAAAACAGGGGGAAGTTGGCTCATCGGCTATGCCTCATAAAGTTAATCCCATTGATTTTGAAAATGCAGAAGGAAACCTGGGGTTGTCAATTGCATTGCTTGAACATTTATCTTCAAAACTACCTGTTTCTAGGCTGCAGCGGGATCTGACCGACTCTACTGTTATCAGAAATATTGGCGTACCGTTAGCTCATTTCATGATTGCAATAAATTCTATCAACAAGGGCCTTGGTAAACTGGTTCTTAATGAGTCTGCCTTACAGACTGACCTTGATAAAAACTGGGCAGTAGTGGCAGAAGCTATTCAAACAATTTTGAGGAGAGAACGATATCCCCAGCCATATGAAGCCTTGAAAGAGCTTACCAGGGGTAAAACAACTATCGATAAGGAAAGCATTCATACATTCATCAGCAGCCTGAAAGTGAGTGCTTCCGTTAAAAAAGAACTGAAAGCAGTCACACCTTTCAATTATACCGGATTCAAAATTTGATGTACAACCGTTTGTTTTAATTGCAAAAAACACAATTAAAAGACAATAAATACACAATCCCAAACTTGAATCAGTGAATTCTCTTTAGATAACCATCTGGAGCAACTGTAATCAATAACTTATTTTGAATTTCCTTGTCGATCACAAATTCATTATGAGACTTAAGGAATTCCCAAACTGCTGTTTTAGGATTGTCGCCATTGCCCCATGGACGGTCCGGAAACATATCATTCGGCATATCTTCAACAACAGTATCGAATACCACACAATAACTGTTAACACTGGTCAATTCCGCATAAGCATTGAGCTCTGCAAGAACGTGATCCTGTGTATGGTTAGAGTCCAAACAAACAAGAACGGTTTTATAGTCTTTGGCAATTGCTTTAACCTGATCGATGATATCCTGAGCTATACTTGATCCCTGAATCATTTGAATCCTGGACGACATTGGATGGGATTCTATTGCAGCTCTGTTATGCTCCCTGATGTCAATGTCGATTCCCAACACTTTTCTTTTTGATTCCTTTGGATTAATTGAATTTTCTGACTCAATAGCTTCACACATGTCAATTAAAGCCAGCATAGAGGCGCTCATAATTAACGATCCCCCATGGGCGATTCCAGTTTCAATTATTAAATCTGGTTTTACACTCCAGATCAATTCCTGCATGGCCACCATATCCTGTGGATACTGAATGATCGGTCTTCCTAAAAATTCATAATTGTAGGGATATTTGAAGGCAAATGACCTGTTAAAAAAATCTTTTGTTGCCGAGATGAGTTGGGAATCCGTACTCTGAAGATTGATATTTTGGGAACATTCAATCTTGAAATTTTCATAATTACTCATTTCTTTAATATTTACTTAAGTAGTGTGAAAATCCGTCATTCAGACAGACATTTTGTTTCCATCCTAAACTTTTGAGTATTGTATTGTCTCCAATCAAAAACTGAGGATCGTTCCGTAAAGCAGACTTGATAGACAAAACAGCTTCCGGAGACTGATTACAAATATAGGCTATCTGTTGGACGAGTTGTTCAATTTGCACTGGATTACCCGAACAAATATTGATTACACCGTGGTAGTCTGCTTCTAAACACCTGATAAATGCTTGTGCTACATCACTGACATGCAGGAGGTCTCTGTATGCAGTTGCATTAACGCCAAATGGTGTTTTTTGCCCCTTAAATACTTGAAAAAGTGATGGAATCAATCTGGTTGGAGGTTCATCGATACCATACGGGAAAAATACTCTTCCCCATGAAAGCTTAGCTCCATATTGAGACGCAACTAATTCCAAAGTTCTTCTGGTATTATCTTTTGACATCCCGTATAAAGTAGTTGGATGAAGAGGAGTCAGATTTTCTTTAAAATATCCATACTGCCAATCATATTCAGCACATGTGCCAGCAACAACCGCATGCTTTCCTCCAAATTTATAGAATGAATCGAGAAGTCTGTATGAAGCATTTGTCCATTCTAAATTTTCATAGGCACTCCAATACTTTCCATGTTCAACATACCAGGCAAGATGTATAAGATGGGTTGGCTGGTAAGCTGACAGTAAGCCTGTGTAATCATAATGAGTCAAAAGATCAACTTCAAAAAAATTAGTATGACCCGACTTATTGTTTCTACCAATTATACAAAAGTCAATCCCAGATGCCTTCAAAATAGCCACAACGGCATTTCCCAAAAAACCTGATGCACCGGTGATTAGTACTTTCATCAGACAACACTTAATTGCGGAACAGCAATAATGAATTTAATACCCCTTTCCTGAAGTGGCGCTAATTGTTTCTTAACCTCATCTGCGATATTCCAGGGAAGAATAAGCAAGTAATCTGCCGAATCTTGAAAAATTTGTTCGGCCGGCAAAATTGGAATGTGGCTTCCTGGCATAAACTTGAACTGCTTGGCTGGAGCTGCATCATAAACAACTGGCAACAAATCAGCTCTTACACCAGCATAATTTAAAAGTGTATTACCTTTTGCAGCTGCACCATATGCAATGATGCGCTTATTGTCCTTTTTTTGCTCTAACAGGAAATTAAGCAGGTTATACTTTATTGTATCAACCTTTGTTTGAAAACCAGTATACGTAAGGATATCCTGTAAACCATTCGCGTTTTCAATATCTAAAATCCTCTGAACAGAGGGGTCATCCTGACGTTGGTCTTCAGTGTGGCATCCATAAATCCGAATACTCCCTCCATGTGTGGGAATTTCATCTACTTTCCAGATACGTAATCCGGCACTCAAAAATATTTTTGATACCGTGTACAAAGACAAATAGGAAAAATGTTCATGATAAATGGTATCAAACTGTATAAAGCGGAGTAGACTCAGCAAATGTGGAAACTCCAGCGTAATGGTACCATCATTTCTAAGCAATGTTTTGAGTCCCTTAGTAAAATCGTTAATATCCGGAACATGAGCGTAGACATTATTCCCAATAATCAGATCTGCTTTACCCTGTTTATTTGCTAAACTGCTCCCCATGGACTCAGTAAAAAACTCTTGCAAAACTGGAATACCAAGCTTTTCAGCTTCAAGGGCTGTACTTTTAGTTGGCTCAATACCTAAACAAGGAATTCCTGCCTGCAAAAAATTCTTTAAGAGATAACCATCGTTAGAGGCTATTTCCACTACTTTACTTTGGGCATTCAGGTGCAAATCTGCAATCATTTTATCAGCATATTCTTTTGCATGTGCCAGCCAGCTAAGAGAAGTGCTTGAGAAATAAGCATAATCAGAATTAAAAAATACTTCTGCCTTTGCATAATCCTCTGTTTGAACCAGCCAACAGTTATGACATACCATGACTCTAAGCGGATAATACACTTCAGGCTTCTGTAAATCAGTTGGGTTGAGATATGAATTAGATGGAGGAGCAAATGCCAGATCCAGAAAAACATTTTCAAGGTTGGTACCACAATGTCTGCAATTCATATTAGCTAACTTTAATTCCATTAAATTTATTATTCAAAAACTCATGATTTTCATCACGAGGAGATAAATCAGTTATGGGCATTGGCCATGCAATTCCAAGCATCGGATCCCTGGGATTTAAACCTCTCTCTGCAACTGGATTATAGTCGGCCGTATGAAAATAAATCAACTCACAGTTGTCTGATATTGTTTGAAATCCATGAGCAAAACCCTCAGGAATCAATATTGATAGGAAGTCTTTATCAGACAACTTCACTGAAAAGCTTTGTAAAAAAGTTGGAGATTCTTCCCTGATATCAACAACAATGTCCCATATTTCACCTTTGATGCAAGATACCATCTTGACTTCAGCAAAAGGTGGCTGCTGATAATGCATCCCCCTAACTGTTCCTGCCTGATGGGTCATTGTATGGTTGATTTGCCTGACAGATTTATCTCCAAGAACTTTTTTCAAGGATTCGAAACAAAATAAACGTTCCAGATACCCTCTGTTGTCAAATTTTGGTTGACGTTGAATAAGGTACAGATCGGTAAAAGGGGTATCAATCACTTGAAGCATATCTATGAAGATTGATAATCTAATATTTGCTTAATCGAAAAATCGAGCATCTTATCCTTGTCATGTTTCCATGCCATATGCCAGGTGATAGTCATATCCAGGGCTTTTTCAAGTGAGAATTTTGGCTCCCATCCCAAAAGAACTTTAGCTTTTGTACTATCCAACTTGAGTAATCCTGCCTCATGGTTGCTCACTTGAGAATCAAGTTCCCACTTTATTGATGGAAAATAAGAGGCCAGTCTATTGACAATCCATGAGACTGGTCTGGAATCGCTGATGTCTGAACCGAAATTCCAAGGTCCATTGAAATCTTTACCAGCTGTCACTAACTTTTCTGCAATACCTATGTATCCTGATAAGGGTTCGAGTACATGCTGCCAT
Organism: Sphingobacteriales bacterium; assembly: GCA_947463715.1. Lineage (GTDB taxonomy): Bacteria > Bacteroidota > Bacteroidia > Chitinophagales > Chitinophagaceae > Pollutibacter. The sequence continues at coordinate 918 of CANHUF010000165.1, read as the reverse complement.
GGCCTGATGGCATGGGGTGATCTGATGTATAATGTTTCCTGATTATCTATGGCCTTTAGAAAATCAGGAATCAAGCGGTCTTTCGACCAGTCTCCTCCTCCAATAACATTACCAGCCCTTACGCTGGCCACATGAATATCAGAATTATTAAAAAATGAATTGATGTATGCAGAAGTTGCAAGTTCGGCACAAGCTTTACTGCTGGAATATGGATCATAACCACCTAATCTGTCTTCTTCCCTGTATGGCCAGATCCATTCATTATTCTGATAGCATTTATCAGTCGTTACAATGACAACTGCCTTTACCGATTTTACTTGTCTTACCGCTTCCAATAAATTTACAGTGCCCATTAGATTTGTATCAAATGTTTCTCTGGGAGTAACATATGATTCCCTGACCAATGGTTGTGCTGCCAAATGAAATACAATTGCAGGCTGAGATTGCTGTAAAGCACTCAAAAGATGCTCATAATCTCTGATATCACCTATTGTAGAACTGGTGATTAAATCCTCAAGTTTAGTTGTTTCAAAAAAGTTATTGGCCGTCTGCGGGCTTAGTGCATAGCCATGAACATTAGCACCCAAAGTATTAAGCCACAATGAAAGCCACCCTCCCTTAAATCCGGTATGCCCGGTGAGAAAGACTGATTTACCCTTCCAGAATCCGGCATTGATTACCAAATCTTCCATGGCGCATTATTTTTTTCCCACAAATCATTTAATAATGTCTTCTCTCTTAAAGTATCCATTGGCTGCCAGAAACCAGTGTGTTTATAAGCGAACAGTTGCTGATCTTTTGCAAGTCCGGTTAATGGCCCATCTTCCCAAACGGTACTATCTTCAGAAATTCTGTCGATTACAGCAGGATGAAGTACGAAAAAGCCTCCATTGATCCAGCTTCCATCACCCTCAGGTT
>CANHUF010000164.1 GCA_947463715.1 Sphingobacteriales bacterium | reverse complement strand
GGTTAACACCTGCTACAGCTGCATGCACAAGCCTGCCAATGGGTTGAATGCCGAGTTCCTTTACCATGCTCTCGCTCATAACCACTACAAATGCTGCTCCGTCACTGATCTGTGAGGCATTTCCGGCAGTCACAGTTCCTCCCTGGGCAAAAGCAGGTTTCAACTTTGCCAAGCCTTCGAGAGAAGTATCCGTGCGAACACCCTCATCGGTATCTACCACAAATGAACGGTTTTTCTTACGCCCTGATTCATCGAGGTAAACCTCATTCACAGTAACCGGCAAAATGCCAGGTTTGAAATAGCCCTGTGCTATGGCCTGCGCTGCTTTCTGATGAGACACAAGTGAAAATACATCCTGATCTTTGCGGGAAATCCCATATTCATGGGCCACAGCTTCCGCTGTTAAACCCATGTTGAGGTAATAATCAGGCTCCTCACTGGCAATGGCGTATGAAGGGACAGCCTTCCAACCGGCCAGCGGAACAAATGACATGCTCTCTACCCCACCGGCAATGATACAATCTGCCATACCTGATCGTATTTTAGCTGTAGCAATGGCAATGGATTCGAGTCCTGATGCGCAATAACGATTGACGGTTATCCCCGGAGCCTGATGGCCCAGTGCGCGGGCGGCAATGATCCTGCCCACCTGCAAACCCTGCTCCGCCTCTGGAACAGCATTACCCACAATTACATCATCCACCCTCGATTTTTCAAGCTGTGGGATTGACTGCATCAATCCCTGAATGACTTCTATGGCCAGGTCGTCAGGACGGGTAAACCTGAACCCTCCTTTCTTGGCTTTTGCTACCGCTGTTCTGTATCCCGCTACAATATACGCCTCTTGCATAGCTCTTCTTTGTACCTCTAAATTAAGAAATAAATGCCCCCTGTAAAAAAAGAGCGTTTTTATTCCCGACACAAATAATTAACACAAAACTTAACACTGTTAAGTATATTTGTGCCGCTTAAAATTATGGTCACAAAAACAAGAAAAACGAATCGGAAAGAGGAACTCCGGGATTTGATTCTGGATGCCGCCCTAAAGGTTTTTGTAGAAGAGGGACTGGAACACCTCAGCATCAGAAGAATTGCGGAAATCATTGGCTATTCTCCCACCACAATCTACCTCTATTTTAATGACAAAAACCACCTGCTCTTTGAACTCTGTGAGCTGGGATTTCTCCGGATGGCAGAAATAAACAATAACCTGTCTGCCATTCAAAATCCCCTTAAGCGGCTGCACCGTATGGGTGAAAACTACATCAAATTCGGGATGGAACATCCTGCATATTATGACCTCATGTTCAATCAGGCAGGTCCCATGGAGCGACTGGCTACCATGGATAACTCAGAGTGGGACAGTGGAGATAAGGCATTGGCGCAACTGAAAGAGATCATAGTTGAATGCATTGAACAGGGGATGATCCGTAAGGGAGATATAGATGTGATTGCCATGGCTGTATGGGGCACGGTTCATGGATTGATCTCGCTCAGGGTCTGTAAACGGTTTGACAAACTGGTAGATGCCAGCGAAGTTGTGCAGACCATGCACAGGTCGCTCGAATGGTTGATTCAATCAGTTAACATCACGGAAAAATAATAAGATTTCAGAAATATATTTTTATACATATGCGTTTCTTGATAAAATATTTTTTTATAACAATAGTCCTGATTGAACCTGTAGTAGCCCATTCCCAATCAGTCCTGAATAGCTACATTGATTCGGCATTCAGCAACAACCTGGCCCTGCAGCAGAAAAATATCAGCCTGGAAAAATCCCTGCTTGCATTGCAGTCGGCCCAAAGCCTTTACTGGCCATCACTCAATCTTCAGGGTGGGTATCAGACCGGGGAAGGTGGAAGAAGCATCGCACTGCCAGTTGGAGACCTGCTGAACCCGGTTTATAACACACTCAATAAACTGACTGCCTCAAATGCATTTCCCCCCATTCAAAATGCAGAGACTTACTTCCTGCCGCAGAACTTTTATGACATCAAAGTAGCAACTGTAATCCCCATCCTGAACACTGACCTGAAATACAATAAAATAATCCATACCATCCAAACAACCATGCAAAAAACAGACATGCTCCTCTACAAGCGTGAACTTGTTCTACAGGTAAAGACAGCCTACTATAATTATCTTTCTGCGATGGAAGCAACAGCCATATTCAGCAAGGCCCTGGAGCTGGCTGAAGCAGGAAAAAAAGCCAACGAAAAATTGCTTGCAAACGGGAAAGGATTGGCAGCATACCTGCTCCGTTCTGAAAGTGAAATCAGCCAGCTCAAAGCCCAGCAAAACGAAGCCCTGAATCAGGTCAAAACAGCAGGCATGTATTTCAACTTCCTTTTGAACAGACCCAAAGACACTGAAATCGTTATTGATACCGCACATTCCGGGCTGAACACACGCTCACAGCCAAAAAACGAATGGAATGCCAGGCGGGAAGAATTGAGTCTGCTCAAAGAAAACATCAACATAAGCAATAACCTGCTCACCATGCAGGAAAAATTCAGTACTCCTAAAATCAACGGATTCCTTCAACTGGGTACACAATCTTCTGAATGGAAATTCAACAGTAAATCGGCATATTATATTACAGGTTTACAGATAGACATGCCTCTTTTCAATGGAAAAAGAAATATCCGCAAAATCAAACAAACAAAACTGGATATCATGTCTGCAGGCAACAAATATGCAGAAACCGAAGCGCTACTCAAAATCAGCCAATCTGCAGCATGGAATGGCCTTCAGACAGCATCAGCCAATTTACAGGCCGCACACAAACAAGATGAAGCAGCATCTGCCTACCAGCGGCTGATAGACAAAGGTTTCAGAGAAGGTGTGAATTCGTATCTAGAAACACTGGATGCCCGAAATCAGGTTATACAATCCCGTCTCCTGGTCAATATCAACCAATACAGAGTTCTAATTGCAGAAGCCATACTGGAGCGTGAACAGGCAACATTTCAAATTGAAAATAAATAATCTCATGTCATATCGTTTTCCATTTTCAGCCATTTTACTGGTCAGCATGCTCTCGGCATGCCAGGATAAACAGACCAACAGTGTATCTGTCAACAGCGACACGATACCTGTAAGGATCATACCAGTTCAGGAAGAAGTTTTGCAGGAAAAAGTAGAAGCTTCGGGACAATTTACCACGGAAGATGAAACTTTCCTGGCATTCAAAATTGGAGGAGTCATTCAGCAGGTTTTGGTGCGTGAAGGCGATTATGTTCAAGAGGGTCAGTTACTGGCAACATTGAATCCGGCAGAGATACAGGCACAGGTAGATCAGGCTGAAACAGCGTTGGAAAAAGCGAAACGTGATTTCAAAAGGGCAGAAAACCTGTACCTCGATAGTGTTGCAACACTCGAGCAGTTCCAGAATAGCAAAACTGCCCTTTCCATCGCGACCCAGCAACTGCAGATAGCCGCATTCAACCGGCAATATGCAGCAATCAGGGCTGGCAGTAAAGGAGTCGTATTAAAAAAAATGGCCCAGGAAGGGCAGGTAGTTGGTCCGGGTACCCCAATCTTCCAGGTCAACGGATCGGGTAAATCGCCCTGGGTTCTGAAGGTATTTGTGAGTGAATCAGACTGGAGCAGGATTAAAAAAGGAGATCCGGCCACCATCATCAGCCATGCTTCCGGCGATATGAACATCAAAGGGACTGTTCAAGCCAGTTCAGCTGGTGTTGATCCTGTAACCGGCACACTTTGGGTTAACATTAAACCACTTGGTTCGCTCCCTGATAAAATCGCAGCAGGAATTTTCGGTAAGGCAGTCATAACACCTGGTGCTGTAACCAAAGGCTGGCGCATTCCCTATGATGCTTTACTGGAGGGTGATGGCAGCACAGGATTTGTATTTACTACCCGGGATATGAAAACAGCAGAAAAAGTAGCAGTCGAACTTGGAAGCATCGAAAACGGGTTTATAACCGTAACCAGAGGATTGGAGAATGATAATCATGTCATCATTGCTGGCAATGCCTACCTGAACAACCGCACACCAATCAGGATAAAACCCTAATCGGCAACCATGAAAATCTCAAACTACGCTGTAAAAAACTACCAGTTCACCCTGATCATGTTCCTCATGGTTGCAGTATTGGGTGTCACTACCATAATGGATATGCCCAGGGCTGAAGATCCTGAAATGAATTCGCCCCAATATCCAATTGTCGTTGTTTACCCCGGCACCAGTCCCGCAGACATAGAAGAACTGGTCATCAACCCCATTGAAAAAAAGATATACAGTCTGGAAAATATCAAACGCGTCCGTTCAACGATCAGCGACGGACTGGCCTTAATCAATGTGGAATACAAGTTCGGCAGCAATGTTGATGAAAAATACAGCGAACTGATCCGGGAAATCAATGCCATCCGGGATGAACTGCCACGCGAAGTGACCCGGATAGAAGTACAGAAAGTCACACCTACTACAGTTAATGTCCTTCAGATTTCCCTGATATCAGACAATGCTCCGATGATCAGGATGAAAGAAACAGCAGAATCACTAAAGGATGAACTGGAGAAAATTGCGTCCCTAAAAAATGCCGATATTCATGGGATTCCAGAGCAACAGGTAAGCATAGACCTGAACCTGGATAAAATGGCGCATTTGAATATCAGCACTGATATGGTGATTCGTGCGATGCAAAGCGAAATAGCTAATATTCCAGGAGGCAGCATCACTGCAAACAACAAATCCTACAACATCAAAACAAGCGGCAACATTGAAGATATTGACGAAATCAGCAAAACAATCGTTTTTAGTTACCAGGGCAGGAATGTACTCCTCCAGGATATAGCCAATATCCACTTTGAATTTGCTGAACGCAAACACATCACCCGCCTGAATGGTCACAGGGCTGTATTTGTTACCGCCGCTCAAAAAGGAGGAGAAAACATATCTAAAACGCAGCATCAATACCTGCCTGTGCTGGAAAATTTCAAAAAATCCTTGCCTGCTAATATTGACATGGTGGTGAATTTTGACCAGGCCGTAAATGTGAACAACAGGCTGGCAGGCTTGGGTAAGGATTTTCTGATAGCCATCCTGCTTGTACTGATAACCCTGCTACCACTGGGGCTAAGGGCCGCTTCAGTAGTGATGGTTTCAATCCCCCTCTCCCTCGCCATAGGCATTGTCATCCTCAACTTGTTTGGATTCAACCTCAACCAGTTGAGTATTGTAGGCTTTGTTGTAGCATTGGGATTACTCGTTGATGACAGTATTGTTGTGGTTGAAAATATTGAACGCTGGCTGAGGGATGGTTATTCCAGAACGGAGGCCACGCTTAAAGCAACCAGCCAGATCGGACTGGCTGTGCTGGGCTGCACGGTGACCCTCATCATCGCGTTTATGCCACTGGTATTTTTACCGGAAGCATCAGGTCAATTCATCCGCAGCCTGCCACTGGCAGTGATTTTTTCCATACTGGCTTCTCTCATAGTATCCCTTACAGTTGTCCCCTTTCTCTCGAGCAGGATACTAAAAAGTCACCAGGGACAAACAGATGGAAATGCAATACTAAGGGCCTTCAAAAAAGGCATACACAAAAGTTATGCGCCAATCCTTGAAAAAGCCCTGAAGAAACCCATACTCACAGTTGTACTGGCAGCACTGGTCTTCATTGGTTCCCTGCAACTCATACCGGTATTGGGCTTCAGCCTGTTCCCGGCATCAGAAAAACCACAGTTTGTTGTCAATATTCTCAGTCCGCTTCAATCCAATATTGGATACACAGATTCCATAACAAGACTGATAGAAAAAGAATTACAATCGGTTCCTGAAATAAGGTATGTCTCTACAAATGTGGGGAAGGGAAATCCCAGAATTTATTACAATGTAATCCCCAAAAACGAACAGGCAGATTATGCCCAGCTATTTGTGCAGATGGACG
>CANHUF010000163.1 GCA_947463715.1 Sphingobacteriales bacterium | reverse complement strand
TCCTCAACAACCACTTTTTCACTGGCTGAACCGAATTTCGACTGCTGAATCATCTCCTCAAATGTGAACAAGGCCTCCTCATGTGTTTGTGCAATAACGACACCTTTACCCGCAGCAAGTCCGTCTGCCTTCAAAACAACCGGCAGTTTATGCTGCTGCAGGTATTGTACCCCTTCATCATAATTACTACGATTAAACTCCCTGTAAGATGCTGTTGGAATGCCATGACGCGCCATAAACGCCTTGGCAAAAGCTTTACTGCCTTCAAGTTGTGCTCCGGCTGCAGACGGACCAACAACAATCAGTCCAGGTAATTCGGTATCCTGTTTAAGAAAATCATAAATACCATTAACCAATGGATCTTCCGGCCCCACTACAACCATATCAACCTTTTTTTCCCTGCAAAAAGTTGCAATAGCCTGGAAATCCCCGGTGTTCAAAGCTATATTTTGTCCTACTGTACCAGTACCCGGATTGCCAGGGGCAATAAAAAGTTCTGTACACAAAGCACTTTGAGCCATTTTCCAGGCTAGCGCATGTTCCCTGCCACCTGAACCCAGGAGAAGTATAATCATGGATAAAAAGTATTGTATGATGAAAAAAGCACGGCAAAGATACAAATTGCTTATTTTAGGTAAATCAACAAATCTAATTGCATGTCTTCAAACCAAAACAAACATCCAAAAGGGCTGTATGTACTCTTCGCTACTGAAATGTGGGAACGTTTTAATTATTATGGCATGAGAGCCATTTTGGTGCTGTTCATGACAAAAGCACTGCTTTTTTCCAAGGATTTCTCTTCTCAACTCTATGGAGGATATACAAGTCTTGTTTACCTCACACCGCTAATCGGAGGTTATTTTGCAGACCGCTTCTGGGGCAACCGGCGTTCAATTATCATAGGCGGACTTGTAATGGCTGTGGGTGAATTCATCCTTTTCTTTTGCGGCAGCACATACAGCTCAAACCCAGAACTGTCAACCTTGCTTTTCTTTACGGGGCTGGGTTTCATGATTTCAGGCAATGGATTTTTCAAACCGAATATCTCGGCGCTGGTCGGACAACTCTATCCCAAAGGAGACCGCAGAATTGATGCTGCCTATACCATATTCTACATGGGTATCAACGTGGGTGGTGCTTTAGGTCCGTTTATATGCGGACTGGTGGGCGATACCGGCAATCCAGCAGATTTCAAATGGGCTTTTATGGCGGGAGGTATTGGTATGTTGCTGAGTGTATTGATTCAGGTAGTTTACCATAAAAAATATGTAACAGGGCCAGATCAGCAGACACTGGGATTGGTTCCGGAGAACGCACCTGCTTACAGTAAAAATCCTTTTTTCGGACTGATTGTGTTTCTGCTACTTATTGGCGTTTCAACAACCCTTTTATACGTAGATTCCGGACTTGCTCAAATCAAACATTGGGGCTTTAATATTGGCAGTTTTAATATTTCAACTGCCCTGTTTACAAACCTGGTCTTTTTGCTGGTAGCCTGTATCCTCGTTATTGCACTGATTATTTTTACGGATAAAACACTTACTAAACTGGAAAAAAGCAAGGTTGCAGTTATATTCACCGTATCCTTTTTTGTAGTCTTCTTTTGGAGCGCATATGAACAGGCAGGTGCATCACTCACGTTTTTTGCAGACGAACAAACAAACCGCGACCTCGGATTTTTCGTTGTTCCAGCAAGTTTTTTTGCTTCTCTCAATTCCATATTTGTGGTCAGTTTTGCACCCATTTTTGCATGGCTTTGGGTGAAACTTGGCAAGATGGATCCTTCCTCTCCAACCAAAATGGCCTGGGGACTCCTTTTGCTTGCACTAGGATACCTGTGGATAGCATTTGGAGTCAAGGATGTTCAGCCCGGTATTAAAGTGAGCATGATTTGGCTGGTTGGTATGTATGCACTGCATACGGCAGGAGAATTGTGCCTTTCTCCAATCGGACTATCCCTTGTAAATAAACTGGCTCCTGCGAAATTTGCATCCATGCTGATGGCAGTATGGTTTACAGCCAATGCGTTCGCCAATTATCTTGCTGGCGCATTGAGTAAACTCTATCCGGAAGAAGGAAAAACCAAATTTATCCTGGGATTACCTATCGAAAATAACTTCAATTTCTTCATGGTATTTGTTGTGATGTCTGGTGTGGCAGCTTTTATTCTTTTCTTCCTTTCCAGTAAACTCCAGAAGTTGATGAAAGACTAATTCAATTAAAAAGTTAGCATATGTCTGATAAAAAATTTGTCCCTTTTATAGCCCCTGAAACAGCTATGAAAGAGTTTACACTCAAAGCTGTTGTTACAGGCGCCTGTTTCGGAATAATCTTTGGAGCAGCTACAGTTTATCTGGCGCTGAAAGCAGGACTAACTGTTTCAGCATCCATTCCTATTGCAGTAATGTCCATTGCGCTGAGTAAGCTTTTTCTGAAGACAACTATACTTGAAAACAATATCATTCAAACTACAGGTTCAGCAGGCGAAAGCATTGCAGCGGGAGTTGTATTTACCCTGCCGGGATTTCTTTTCCTGTCTGAGACAAACAGCGCTGATTATTTCAATTATGTTACCATATTGGTGCTGGCCATCTTTGGCGGCATGCTGGGAACACTGATGATGATTCCCCTGCGGAGTGCACTGATTGTTAAGGAGCATGAAACGCTTCCCTATCCTGAGGGAACCGCCTGTGCATCAGTTTTGAAAGCGGGTGAAAAAGGCGGGAATTTTGCAAAGACAGCATTTGCCGGCCTTGGCATTGCAACCGCGTATGCATTTCTACAGAAAATATTTCATGTTATTGCCGAAACGCCATCTTTCATGACCGCTCAGGCCAATAAATACCTTCCTTCGGCAAAAGTGAGTGGTGAAATAACCCCTGAATACCTGGGTGTTGGATACATCATTGGTCCGAAAATAGCCGGTATCCTTGTGGCTGGCAGTGTTTTGACCTGGTTTGTATTTAATCCGTTGCTTGCTACTATTGTACCCGGTGATGTCATCGCACTTCAGCTGGTAAAATTAGGCTACCTGAAGGATATAACCACAGCTGGCGGTCCGGGTGGCTGGGATCCTTCCACACACCAGTTCAGTGATTTTTCCGTGGCCATTTACCGTGCGTTTGTGAGACAAATTGGAGCAGGAGCCGTTGCTGCAGGTGGATTCATCACCCTCATCAAGACTATTCCAACTATTATTTCTTCCTTTAAAGGAAGCCTTGGAAGTTTACAATCCGGCAATGGAGAGCAGACTTCCATCAAAAGAACAGAAAAAGACCTGTCTGTTAAAATTGTCCTCTGGGGCAGTCTCGCTCTCATTTTATTGATGACAATTATGCCGCAGATACCCGGAGAAGGGCTGGCAAGCAAACTCCTTATTGGCATACTTGTTGTTTTATTTGGGGCTTTTTTTGTAACTGTTTCATCCAGGATTGTAGGGCTGATAGGCTCATCCAATAATCCAATTTCCGGCATGACCATTGCAACCATTATGGGCACCTGTCTGGTTTTTATTGCAGTGGGGTGGACAGGCAAGGTATTTGAACCCATGGCGCTTGTAGTGGGCGGCATGATATGCATAGCAGCAGCCAATGCAGGTGCCACATCACAGGACCTCAAAACCGGATACATCCTTGGTGCAACACCCAGAGCACAACAGATTGCCTTATTCATTGGGGCCATCGTTTCTTCCATTGCAATTGGATTTACCATTAAAATTCTGGATACACCCACACAGGAAATGATGGCCGCAGGCATCAATCATGCCATTGGCACAGACTTGTATGCAGCCCCGCAAGCTACCTTGATGGCAACATTGATCAAAGGCATATTGTCTTTCAACCTCGACTGGCAATTTGTTCTTGTTGGTGTAGCTATTGCCGTAGTAATGGAACTTTGTGGCATCAAAGCACTCAGTTTTGCCATTGGTATTTACCTGCCACTTTCTACAACACTGCCCATTTTCATTGGCGGTGCTATCAGAGGAATTGTGGATGGAAAAAAGAAAAAACAAGAGGCCGCAGATAACGGGGAAGAGGAAGATTTACGCAAAGGAAATCTTTTTGCTACCGGACTCGTTGCAGGAGGTGCCATTGCAGGGGTTATTGTTGCCTTCCTATCAGCCAATGAAAATATTGCCAGGATGCTAAAAAAAGTGAATCTGGAAGAAACCCTTACCCACCAGTTGGGAGAACAAGGTTATTTTATTCTGGGAAGCATACTCTTTTTTGTCCTGGCCTTTATACTTTACAGGGTAGCATTAAGCAAGGAAGTAATTAACAATGAAAATAAATGATATGCCGATCAGATCATTGAAATTCGCACTGCCTCTAAGCCTGTTTGTGATGGCATTTATCGCTTTCACCGGCAAAGGTATTGTAACCTTTATTCCGGTATTTTATGTCTTCTTTTTAATACCGCTAGCCGAACTGCTCATTCCGGCAAATCCGGAAAACATGAATGCTGCAGAAGAGCAGCTTGCCCGGGAAGACAGAACATATGACGTCTGGGTTTATATAACCCTTCCCCTGCAATATGCGTTCCTGCTGTTGTTCTTGTTTGCTGCAGGAGAGCAGGGCTTGACAAACATGGAACTTGCAGGAAGGGTTATCAGCATGGGATTGCTTTGCGGTGCTTTTGGGATAAATGCTGCACATGAACTGGGTCACCGCACCAAACCCTTTGAAAGGAATATGTCTAAGGCCTTACTGCTTACTTCCCTTTACATGCATTTTTACATTGAACACAATAAAGGTCACCATAAAAATGTTTCAACACCCGAAGATCCAAGCAGTGCGCGGAAATGGGAGCCTGTATATTTGTTTTATTTCAGGACAATAGTGAATGGCTACATCTCAGCCTGGCAAATTGCTGCTGATGAACAAAGGAAAAAATCACGCCCGGTTCTGCATTTCACAAATCCCATGATCCGTTATCAACTCCTGCAACTCATCCTGTTGATGACGATTTATTTGTTTTTCGGAATCAAGGTTACACTTTGTTTTGTAGCAGCAGCCTGTATTGGATTTTTATTACTGGAAACAGTCAATTATATAGAACATTATGGGCTACAGCGCAAAAAAACCGAAAATGGCTACGAGCGTGCCATGCCTGAACACAGCTGGAATAGCAGTCATATCCTTGGAAGACTGATGCTGTTTGAGCTATCAAGACACAGTGACCATCATTACCTGGCGAGCAGAAAATATCAAATCCTCCGGCATCACGATGATGCTCCACAGATGCCAACAGGTTATCCAGGCATGATGTTACTGTCTTTTATTCCCCCGCTCTGGTTTACCATCATGCATAAAAGAATTGATGATTTCAGGAGTAGAAATCAACTGATCTTATCTGAACCAAAATAAGGTCTGAGGACCTCAGGGATGAGAATACCATCAGGTGTTTGGTAGTTTTCAAGCAGGCTGGCCATGATACGCGGTAAAGCCAGTGAACTGCCATTGAGTGTATGCACCAATTGCGTTTTGCCATTCTCGTCTCGGGTGCGGATCTTCATCCGGTTCGACTGAAATGTCTCAAAATTGGATACGGAACTCACTTCCAGCCACCTCTCCTGTGCAGCACTGTATACTTCAAAATCATAGGTCATTGCTGAAGCAAATCCCATATCACCTCCGCACAACCTGAGGATTCTGTAAGGCAACCCGAGCGACTGGATAAGCTTTTCAACATGTACTACCATTTCTTCCAGTACTTCGTAGCTTTTATCAGCTGTGGTCATATACACAATTTCAACCTTATCAAACTGATGAACCCTATTTAGACCACGCACATCTTTTCCAAAACTGCCGGCTTCTCTCCTGAAACAGGGTGTATAAGCCGTCATTTTCACCGGTAATTCAGCAGGAGCAATGATCTCGTCTCTGTAAATATTCGTCACTGGAACTTCAGCAGTTGGAATCAGGTATAGCTCATCCGCTGTAACATGGTACATCTGCCCTTCTTTGTCTGGCAGCTGACCGGTACCATAAGC
>CANHUF010000162.1 GCA_947463715.1 Sphingobacteriales bacterium | reverse complement strand
TCTGTCTGGTGGTCGTGGAAAAAAGGAGCCAACTGGCGTCATCCACAGGGGCAGGGCAGTGATCTGAAAGGGAAAGACAATCATCCTGTAGTGCATGTTTCCTTTGATGATGCAGTTGCCTACTGCAGGTGGGCAGGCAAACGGTTGCCTACCGAGGCCGAATGGGAGTTTGCTGCCCGTGGCGGTAAGACTACTGTTTACCCCTGGGGCGATGAGCCCATAGAGAAAGGTAAACCCAAGGCCAATAGCTGGCAGGGTACATTTCCGAGTGTGAATACCGGCTGGGATAAATTCCAGGGTGCAGCACCGGTCAAATCATTTGCTCCCAATCCTTTTGGTTTATTTGATATGGCCGGAAATGTCTGGGAATGGTGTGCAGACTGGTACCGCAACGATTATTATACCAGTGTGAGCAATCAGCTTTTACAGGATCCCCAGGGCCCATCAACAAGCTATGACCCACAGGAGCCCACCGTGCCCAAGAAAGTGGTAAGGGGAGGATCCTTCCTTTGTAATGATTCATATTGTAAAGGTTACAGGGTTACGTCAAGGATGAAAACTGCTACTGATACCGGTTTGGAACATACAGGCTTTCGCTGTGTCAGTAACCGGTAGTCGTATTGTTTTCAAAGCTATTCATCCACAGGCTGCCTGCGGGACTTTCATACTCTTTTACGAGGTTGTTGATCAGCAGTTCATTTAAGGTGAATTGCGCTTCAAATTCATTTTCATTTCTGAGTAATGCAAACTCACTTGTGGTCATGGTTTGAAAGCGTTTAAAGAGGTTTCTGGGAGATTTGTCATAATTGCCTTTTTTGATGCCCGGAGATAGTTGCCTGATGATGCGGTCAATATTTTCGTATGACTGGTAGCCATTGAGTATCAGCTCATCTCCTTCCTTGTTGCTGAAGAATAGTGTTGGAAGTTCCTTGATTTCCAGCTGGTCTGCGAGCACAAGATCATCACGGAAAAGAGACTGAGCCCTTCCTTCAAGGTCTCTCAGCAATCTTGCAGCGTCGAGTCCCACATCATAGGCTGCAGTATGCAGGTATTCTTTTTTGATGATATTTTTCTTCTCCAGAAAAACCATCTCCCTGATTCGCCTTAAAAATAATACGGCTTTTCCTGTATCCTGCAGCTGAGCAGCTTTAAAGGCAATCGAAGGTGGGTAAGAAGATGGCAGAGGATCTTCAAGCCAGATATCTTTGTTGATGGGCATTTCATATTGAGAACAAACCTGTTCCCAGTGGATCGCAACATCTGATGGTTTTTTTATGCCATTCCTGTTGAAGTTGTCCCAGCTCGGTAAGAGTCCCCCCATCTTGTATTCAATATTTACCTGATTTTCATACTCGAGTTGTAGTTTCCGCAGCTGTGGTTGAATGATCCAGCAGGTGGAACAGATCGGATCAGTGAAATAGAGGATATTGATTTCCTTTTTGGTAATTCTTCTGATAGCCCTTTCCTGTTTGCTGATCAGCGGGATCATCAGATCATCCTCATTCTTGGATTCAGGGTTGAGGAAATCTTTTTTAAGCTCCCTACCCAAATCAATTTGTTTCGCGATCTGGTTTGACCTCAGTTGGTAGTAGCGACTGCAGGCAAGTTCCACATCGTCATGATCACCCATCAGGGTTGCAAGCGTATGCGCATCAACAAGTGCATTGGTAGTACCGGCGCTTGTAAAGGGTAGTGATAAATGCGCAGCATCACCGATAAGCACTACATTATTTTTGTGAAATGCTGGTAGGAGGTCAAAGTCTCTCGTTTGCCAGATATAGGTATCCTCAAATGTTTCTTGCTCCATAACTTCATGAACAAGTGCTGGGAAATCTTTCAATATTTCGCTGCAGAACATACCCATGGCTTTCGGACTGCTTTCATGGATGTCTGTTATTTGCGGATCGTACTGAATATACCAAACCAATTCAGTTGCTGAGCAGGGTATCAATCCGAATGAAATGCTTTTTCTGTGGTGTTGAAATTTTGTGAAGCGTGAACCCATCTGCCGGCAAAGAGCAGGGCTTTTGAGGAGTCCGAGTACTTCTTTTACTTCTGTTTTACTGAACGCTGTTTCACCAAAAAGTTGCTCCCGTACTTTGGAGTGACAGCCATCGGCTCCGATAAAAAAATCACCATATTCCATCGTGCCATTTTTGAAAACAGCAGCAATTGCTTTTTCATCCTGATACAGGAAATGCGAAAATTCCCTGTCTCTTTTAATCTGATCTGCCGGGTATATATGTTCAAGACACGCAACAATATCTTTTCTTTTGATGCACTGCCATGGGTCGAGTTTCTGAAATTTCACTTCCTCGTCAGAGGGTTTGCGCAGGCTGAAGCGGTCGATAAAGACCCCCGGTAATTTAGCGGTTTCATCACCTTCCATCATGGTTTGGAGGATGGAGACACCTTCGGCATGCATGAGAAATGCATTGCCTTTGATGGGTGTAGTTGCATCTCTTTCGCAGATGACTGTTTCAAAGCCTTTTTTGTTGAGGAGAATACCCATTGCCAGTCCGGCAATGCCTCCACCTAAGATGACAGTTTTCATGGATTCAGGGTTTTGGTAATATTTTCTATTGCACGTTGCAGTATTGAAGATGAAGTTGCAAAGCTCAAACGGACATAACCGGACGCACCGGTTCCGAACCATTCGGGGAGTCCGGGTACCACAGCCACTTTAGCCTTGTTGAGTAGTAATTGATGCATCTCTTCGCTTGAGATTCCTGTTCCGCGGATGTCAGCAAATGCCACATAGCAGCCCTGGGGCGGGATACAGCTAATGCCCGGAATTTTTTGTAAACCGTTTACAACAAGTGACCTCATTTGATGCAGGTGATCAAGGAACAGCGCCAGCCAGTCACTGCATGCTGTGAGGGCAGCATGCGCAGCAACCTGTCCGATGATACTACAACCTTCTGCTGTTGATTGATGCTGCGTATGCTTGTACAGCGTATTAAAAGTTTTTGTATCAGGCGCCAGCACAGCACCTATACGCAATCCTGCCAGTCCGAATGATTTGCTGAATCCCGTTACAGTTATTGTTCTTTTGAATATTTCCTCATCAAGAGAAGCTATGGGCGTAAAGGGCTGGTTATCAAAAACGATATCGCTCCATATTTCATCAGAAAGTAAGGTGAGGTTGTATTTGACAACCAGTTCAGCCAGCTTTTTTAATTCCTGGTAAGTGAATACTTTTCCGGTAGGGTTAAGTGGGTTGCAGAGGCAGATCAGTTTTGTTTTTTGAGTTATCAGGGCTTCCATAACCGAAAAGTCGGTTTCCATGCTGGAAGGCGGAATAGCAAAGGGAATGGTAACAGCCCCTGCAGTTTCGGCAGCATGTTTGAAGAGGAAATCGACCGGATCGAAGATGATGACTTCATCGCCAGGATTCAATAAGGCTTTACAAACAAGGTGAATACCGAATGCTGCGCTGTTAACAGGAAGGATTTTTTCCGGGTGGTAAGCCGTATGGTATTGGGTTACATATTTTGATGCAAGTGCCGATTTAAGGGGATGATATCCCAAAGGGTCGTTGTAGGAGAAGTAGCCATCTGTGGTGTATTTGATGATAGCTTCCTTTATTGCTGGTGCGATTGGAAAGTCGGGATCCGCAGCAGTAAGCGGGATTACATCTGCAGGGACGGATGCCCAGCGGAGGTTAAATGCACGCGATTGGAGCAAGGGTATGTCTATTGCCTGGTTTTCAAACATGGATAAGGATTGGACCCTTAATCTAAACACCAGTTTTGAAAAATGCCAATTATCCTGCAGTAATTTTTCGCAGAATAAGTGGAAATACGTAATGTATTCTTTACTGAGTGTTTAATTCTTGATTAGAGCTCACCACATTTGTTAGCTTTCCAACCTCCCCTCACTCGCCTGTCTACGACAGTCTCGGAGCCCCTCCTATCCATTCGCTTTGCTCATGGCAGGCGGGGTAAATACAAATTTTTAGAAATTGATTTTATTATCAAACCCTCCTGCCCAGGCAGCGCGAAGCGATTGTCTGGGATAGGAGGGGCTTCGAGTTTCGCGAAGCGGAACGAGCCTGCCTGACGGTAGGCAGGTGAGGGGAGGTTGAAATACTAACCATGGCAGGAGGGGAGTGTTTTTTCTTTTTTCTACACACATCTTACATCTGTACCTGAAACTTTTCCATCCCGATTATCTGCCCGCATTTCCTGTTTGAGTAGGTCTCTTTTCATCTTACAAAGTTGCAGAGACACTCATGTTTAAAAAGGCGAAAAATACCAGGATAAAGGGAGGTTTTAACGGAAGGAAATTGTTAAATTGGTAAAGTTAAATTAAGAGAATTTAGTTGAGAGATTATTGGTTCCCTAAACTTAATTCTCTCAACTCTTGCAAACGATCCAAGGCTTGCCTACTTAAGTCTGGCATTCTAGCCAAAGATTGGAGCAGTAATTTGCTGCAAATGATTTTTGTTACAAGTCATTAGTTATTTTTGCTTTGCATTTTTTCATAAATAGATTTAACATGGTTAACCTTAAAGTTGCTTTTTTTAGTCTCTGCCTTCTTTCTTCCTGCGCCACTATTTTTACCGGTACAAGAGATTTAATCAGCTTTGACTCTACACCTCATGGTGCTGTTATTTATAAGGATGGTGTTGAACTTTGTAAAACACCATGCTCTTTTCCAATGAAAAGGGATTTGAATGACGTATCTCTTGAAATAAAACTGGATGGATATCAAACTCGTGTATTCAAGCTCGATAAACAATTGAATATTGTCAGTGTGCTTAACCTTGGAAACCTGCTCGGCTGGGGTATCGATGCGCTTTCAGGTTCCCTTTTGAAATATGATCGCAAACGGTATGACCTAGTTCTTGAAAAAGATAAAATGATGAGTTCAATTCGCCCTTCCAAAATCCTGATTGATACAAAAGAAAAGGTGGTTACATTGATGGTGAAATAAAATTGAATAAATCCTGGTTCTTCCCATTTAAAGTGGACGCCATTTGGTGTGACATCTTTTTTTGTAACTTCAAGGCTCAACTGAGCCATATATGCAACCATACTCCCGCCGTTGTGCACTGAAAGCACTTGTTTTTGCTTCTGCCGGCATCGCACTGGTGCCATCCTGCATGAGCGATCGAAGCAAATCATCCATCCTGCTTAAAAAAATCACCATCACCGGTGCAGATGAAACCCTCCTGGCAGCACTCTGTGAAGCCATCCTTCCGAAAACTACCACACCGGGTGCCAAGGAACTCTCCTCACACCTTTTTGTCCTGACCATGGTGGATAACTGCAGAACAAAAGCAGATCAGGAGAAATTTATAAAGGGACTGTCTGATTTCAAGGCCTTTTGTCAGTCAACCGGAAACAAGGACTTCGCCACAGCCTCAACGGAAGACCGTAAGAAAATCCTGAACGCCTTACTGGCTTCGGCTGATAAGGAATCTGATCTGATGGCTTTCTTCAACACCACCAAGGGACTGACAATCCAATCATATACCGCATCTGAATTTTTTCTTACAAAGGTGCAGGTCTATGAGCTGGTTCCCGGTCGCTACCACGGTTGTGTTCCTGTTTAGAACTTTATTTTGGCAAGACTTGTAAGATATAAGTTTATAGTTTAGAGAAACAACATTTTAACCTTGTATTTTCAAATTCTGCTAGAGGATAATTCTTCATCTCAACTCTTTCAACTCTCTACTCTCTCAACCATATAAAATGCCTTCCACAACAAATACTTTCGACGTTATCGTCATCGGATCAGGACTCAGCGGCGGCTGGGCTGCCAAGGAATTCACTGAAAAAGGTCTCAAAACCCTGGTGCTGGAGCGGGGCCGTGAAGTGAAACACCTGAAAGATTATCCAACCACCAATATGATGCCCTGGGAATTTCCGCACCGAAACGAAGTGCCGCAGGATATCAAAGACGCTAACCCCGTGATCAGCAAATGCTACGCCTTCCGGGAAGATGCCATGCATTTTTTTGTGAAGGACAATGAGCATCCGTATGTGCAGGAGAAGCCGTTCGATT
>CANHUF010000161.1 GCA_947463715.1 Sphingobacteriales bacterium | reverse complement strand
CAATCGTAATCTCTTTTTCCTGTCCGAATATTCTTTTGAAGACAATGTCTGCTGTGGGTTTGAGTAGATCTCTTTTCATCTCACAAAGTTGCAGAGACTGTTATTTGTGAAAAGGTGAAAAACACGGGATTGGGGGAGAAAAAAACAGAGAAACACAAGTCACGAGCTTGCCAGCCGCAGGCTGGGCACAATATGTATAGTTGAGAGAGATTAATTTAGCATAATAACCCGAGATTAGGATTTCCCCAAAAACTTAACTCCAAACTCTCAACTCCAAACTCTCAACTTTCTTGTATCACAACAAAGCCAGTTGGAAATAAAATTTCAATCGTCATAAGTTAACTTTGTTCATAACCACTCCCCATGCGGAAACTGATTTATTTCCTGACTTTGATCACTTTGGTATTAACAATTTACCTGCATGCAGATCCTTATGAATATGTGATGCCGGTGAAAGGTGCAAATCGTTCAAGTTACAGTCAGCGATCCTTCTGGGCATATCCCTGGGGAACTTCGGGCCATCATAAGGGTGTTGATATTTTTGCAAAAAAAGGAACACCTGTTCTTTCTGCAACCCGGGGTATTGTGGTTTTCAACGGTGTTTTGTCGAAAGGAGGTAACGCTGTTCTCGTTTTCGGACCATGGTTTCGTCAGCATTATTATGCCCATCTTGATAATTCAGAAGTTGGATTATTCGATTTCCTGTCTCCCGGAGAACGTATTGGTACCGTTGGCACCACCGGCAATGCCAAAGGGAAACCACCACATTTGCATTATGCTATCGGCCGTCTCATTCCTAAGCTTGAAGGCGAAAAGGAATGGTCGAAACGTTTCTACCAAGATCCCACTCCTGAATTGAATAGGGCAGGAAGAAATTAGATTGACGGCTGAGCGGATAGGAGCTTTAATACAATTAAATAAAAGTAATTATTACCAAGCTTTTCCGCATTTAGAATCAACCAAAAAGTGTTAAAATAAAACATTAATATGTTTTAAAATAAAACAATTTATATTTTTGTGTCGTAACAAAATTGGTAAAAGCTATGTCTTCTTTTTTATCAAGGCACCAAATTGGTCAGCGTATTGCTACCTTAAGAAAGTTAAAAGGACTTTCGCAGGAAGAATTAGCGAGCAATATTGATTTGTCCAGACCATCATTGGTTCAAGTAGAATTGGGTAACAGGGGTATTGATATACTTGAATTACAAAAGATTTCCCATGTGCTGGGATTTTCAATCGATGATTTGTTGGCTCAGGATTTTATGCCTACTCAAAATCTAATGATTAATGAGGAAGTAGTACAATATAAAGTTGAACGTATTTCAAAGCCAATCTTGCAAATGAATAAGTTGAGAAATATACTTCTGTACATACTGGAACGATGTGCAGGAAAGCCCAATGTGGGCGATAATATGTTAAACAACTTACTTTATTTCGCAGACTTCAATCATTATGAGTTTTATGAAGAACAGTTATCAGGAGCAACATATCTTAAATTACCATACGGTCCTGTTCCTTTAATGCTGGATTTATTGTACAATCAAATGATTGAAAACAAACAGTTAAAGCGCATTAAGACAAATTATCTTGGCCAAATTCGAATCCGCTATTTGCCTTTGAAAAAGGCAGACTTAACAGTGTTTAAGGCGAGTGAAAAAGTTGTTATAGATAAGGTCATAGATCAAATGAGCGACTGGTCTGCTGATGCTATAAGTGACTATGTAACTGGAGATATACCTTGGGTAGCATCAAAGGCAGGGGAAGAAATTGATTATGAATTGGTTTTTTACCGAGAGCTACCCTATTCTGTCAGAAACTATGAATCTGAAATTCAGGAATGATGATCTTTGAGGATTTAGCAGCTTTCAGGAAGGATGTAAAATTATTATCCAGAAAGTTCAGATCAATACATGATGATTTGGTAGTAGTTAAAAAGATATTGGAACTATATCCAGATGAACGTCCTCCATTCAGCTTTCGAATTGATCATATTGGGATAGAAACCTGTGTTATTAAGGTAAAGAAAATTGCCTGCAAATCATTAAAAGGTAGAGGAGTGAATTCAGGTTTGAGATTGGTTTATGCTTATTTTGCCAGTGAACAGAAAATAATTTTCATTGAGTTGTATCATAAGAATGATAAGGAAGTTGAGGATCGAAGTAGAATAGTGAAAAACTTTAAATAAATAAATTTTTTAAAATCAAACCTCAATAAAAGCTACACCACCGGATAAGCCAACTTGCCCCAGTCTTTTCCGGGATGTTGCATCATGATTTCGATGATGACGGGGATTAGCATTTCGAGAATCTGACTGCCGTCTTTCACAGATTTTCTATTGAGTTTGCTTTTATAGGTTGAACCGCCATGGATGAGCTGGTTGCGGAGGACATACAGCCTGTCCAGCAATATCTCCAGCAAACCTGCCACATTGTTGGCAGACAGGTATTTCAGCGCTTCGGTATTGCTCCTTTCAAAAGCAGATTCCCAACTTTGAATTTCTCCTCTGTTGAAATCCCAGAAACCTTTAAACACAAATTTGTTTTCAAGTAATACCCTGATGGCGCCTGAGAATTTCTGCCAGAGGATATTGAAGATGCGTTGTTCCTCATCACACTCCACCAGGGTTGCCGTGAATGATTTGAGTCGTTCACGCTCCGTCTTGATGGTTGCACTGCTTCCATCATGGGCGTAACAGGCATTGAAAGCAATCCACAATGAAATGAAATAGAGGTCTGGATCTTCAGCTTGTTTTTCAGCTGCACTCAGCCAGCTGATAGAACGGTGCAAGCGTATTTTCAGTGCATCATTTTCTGGATAAACGGAAAGCCTCCGTTTTAAGGTTGCTGCTGAAAGGGTGGTGATGTTTGGCATGGTCAGCGTGAAAATCAAGGTTAAAAAAATCCCCCTTTCGGGGGATGAAAATTAAACGCGGTTATGATCTGCTTTCCAGTTTTGTATGGATTGCTTTATCGACTTGCCCGACATGTTTTCTGCAGCTGCTTTGGCAGCCAGTGCAGGGAATTCATCATCTGATGCAAAGCGGAGTGCAACGATTTGTCCGGTCCGCAGTTTGCTATCAAGCAACTTGCCGGTTAACACAAAATGACGCAGGTTTTCTTCTGCGCGGATGGCCCTGTCCTGGGCTTTCAACCCATAACCCCTCACAATCCATCCCAATAAAAGCAGGATGAAAAATACCAGTACCAGCAGAGAAGCACTGTAGGCATTTTCAGGTGCTGAGTTGGTGTAGTTGATGATGCTGCCGACGAGTCCGATTAATACCAGCGGTGCAGTAATGAAATGATACAAACCATGGTAGCGGGCATGGTTGCTGAAATTCTGTTCTTGCATGGGAAAGTGATTTTTTCAAAAATAACCCAATTCAAATGAATATCTTGAATTAACTACAAAGACGTTTGTCAAGGCATACGGGGATTATTTAAAGTTTGATTCCGCTATTTGTATGAAATTAATTCTGTAAGGTGGACTTGCATGGCAGCATCTGGATTAAGTATTTTCAACTTAACAGCATGCTTTCCCGGTTTCAAATCATACTTCCAACAGATTTCATGTCGTCGACCGGTAAAGCTAACAGGAAGTTTTGCCTTTTCATGAAGCATACCATCAACGTAAACTTCAACTTCTGCTATCAATGCCTGCGCAGCTGATGCCGTTTTCCTATTTTCTCCCTTGATTACAAATCCAGTCCCTTCAAATGAAACTTCAGTTTCGTTATCCAGCTTTTTGCCAATCCATTTCTTTTCAACTGGCTGAAGTCCGGTGAATCCTTCCTCGAACCTGACTGCTTTTGGTGATTGTCTGCGAATCAAAATCCTTTCTCCATCTATCTTTCCACCATTACGTTTGATATTTTCCAATGACTGTTTTAATCCAATCTCATAGACCTTGTTCAGGGAAGTATGGGTGTATTTGAAATCCAGATCTTCAGCTTCACTGAGGCCCATCTTCCAGTAGGCTGGAATCTGATCATATCCCAACATGGTACCCAAAATGCCACCGGCAGAGGATGGGTTGCAATCGGCATCCTGACCACAACGAGTGGTGATTTCCATTGTTTTGGTGAAATCACCATTGCCGTACAATAAGCCAAGCACAACATACGCAGCATTGACCGTTGCGTCAATGTTGAAAGGTGCGAAAATACCATCCGGACAACCAACGTCTTCCGTCCACTTTTTCTGGATTTCAAACCAGGTCTGCTGCCAGTCGTTTGGATATTGCTTGTGCCAGCGAATGACATCTTTTATACACTCATGAAATGTTGATTTTTCAGGTATCGTTTTTAAGCCTTCCTGTACAACCAGTTGAATATCATTGCTGATGAAAGCCTGTGCGTACATAGCACCCATAAATACTCCGCCATACCAGCCATTGCCATAGTTCATGATATGTCCGATCCTGTCTGAAATTTCCGAAGCAGTGTTGGGCATGCCGGGAGACATCAGTCCTGCGAAATCGGATTCAATCTGATAATCGATGCAATCTGCATGGGGATTGTCTTTCCAAAATCCGGACCTTGGCGCATCAATGCCATTGAGTATATTATAGCGTGCCGCCTGATTGGCATGCCAGAGGTCGTAGCCAGCATTTGCAAAAGCACGCGCATGAGAAGACACGGGTGCATCAAGTCCTTCCTTCTCCATGACTTCCACAAAGGTCAGGTCCATATACAAGTCGTCATAAATTCCAGGTGCATCGGTCATCGATTTTTTGATGAGTCCGTCATACCACGGTATTTTATGATACGGGTTTATCATGGTGCCATTGTAGCGAAATTCTACAGGAGCGCCAAAGGTTACCCCGATGGTTTGTCCGGCCCATCCACCCTTGATCTTGTCTTTCAGTACATCCATTTGGATCATGAAATCGGATTGGGCATGGCAAAACATGGTTGCGAACAGTAATGACAGGAAGCCTATTTTTTTCATGTAAATGAATTCTGTCATCAAGTTAATGAACTTAGATGAAGAACTTGACTTGACATCTATCTGTTTATCCCTAATTTTAGTTTATGAATCTGGATAATGCAGTTTTCGTCACTGGTGCAGGTATTTCTGTTGAGTCGGGTATCAGGCCTTTCAGAGGTGTCAGTGGTATCTGGGAAGAGAACCCGATGGAGATGGCTACTTTTAGAAAATTCATCACAGAACCTGGTGTCTTTTTATCCTGGTACTACCAGCGTTTTGTTTCCTGCAGGAATGCCTTACCCAATCTTACCCATGAAACCTTATCTCAACGTGGTTATCGTGTCATCACACAAAATGTAGACGGATTGCACCGAAAAGCAAATCATCCAGAAGAGCAGCTGATTGAAATTCATGGTTACATCGAGCAGAAAAGAAAAGTGGATGCGATCAACAGAGAAGAGTTGATTGAGGCCGATTGGGATAAAGTAGATGATTCGAGGCTCGTTGAATCACTCTTCGAATTATTTCATATTGATGCTTCAGGTGAAGTTGATCCGGAACAATCACTTCGTCCGCATATTCTTTTATTCGATGAATATTATACAGAGCTGTATCAGATTCAGAAAGCTATGCAGTGGGTAAATGACGCAGATACCGTGGTGTTCATGGGTACATCGAACGCAGTAGGCATAACAGCAGGAATCCTTTCCATGGCTGTTGACCAGAAAAAGCAAGTGGTAGTCGTCGATCCTGCACCGGTTAGTTCATTGTGTATTCCAGGTGCAAAGGTGTTTGAAATGACTGCGACAGCGTTTTGGCAGCATTCAACAATATAATCAATCTGGTGTTTACCACATATGCTTTCACTTTTTGATCAAGTTTCTGATGCAACCAATAACCTGCTTCCGATGGAGGGAGAAGTTTATTACCATGGTCGCATCCTCGGAATTGAAAAGGCCAATCATTATCTGGCTGAACTGATGAATAATATTGCTTGGGAAAATGACCAGGCCATGATCTTTGGAAAAAAAATCATCACCAAACGAAAAGTAGCCTGGTACGGGGAAACTACTTTTTCTTATACCTATTCCGGCAT
>CANHUF010000160.1 GCA_947463715.1 Sphingobacteriales bacterium | reverse complement strand
CGTAATAGGGTCCAACCGGACTCAGTATGATCATGAATTTATAGGTTGCAGAAGGAGAAACCCCTATCACTTCATCTGTGGCGAACATAAACGGACGGATGTATAGGGCATGGTCATAATCCTGCGGAATCCAGCTCTCATCTACCTGAATAAGTTTCTTCATACCACCCAGGAAAATTTCTTCCGGCACATCCGGCATCTCCATTCTCCTGGCTGACCGGTTAAAGCGTTTGAAGTTGTCTTCAGGCCTGAAAACAGCAGCTGTTCCATCAGCCAGCCGATACCCTTTGATCCCCTCAAAAATAGCCTGCCCGTAATGAAGCGTAGCCATGGATGGATCAAAACAAATTGGTCCGTAAGGAACGATTTCCGGTAAACCCCATGCCCCATTGGCATATTCTGCTACCAGCATATGATCTGTAAAAACCTTGCCAAAGGCCAGTTTACTGAAATCAACATTTGCCCTCCGGGATGTTAATGCTTTTGTTACCTTTATCGTATCCATCGTTGCCATACCCTTATTTTTATGCAAAGAAACAAAATCAACAGGCAAGTACAAAGGAAACCCTGCACATGAATCAACTGGAACGCATATTTTTACCATCCGCCATTCTGTCTGGCCTGTACAAAGATGTTCTGATTGCTGAAAAAAGAACAGAAATGCCGGCAGTTTCCTCCTCGCCTGTTCAAGTCAGGACGATAGTTATAACCCATGGCGAGAAGCTAAAAACCACTGACCGGCAATACATTTTTTTACAGAATATCCTGAAAGCCTGCAAGATCGAATTAGGTGAAACTGCACTCCTGACTGATGATGACGCAGTTGTTGCAGGTGGACTCACCTCCTTAAACCTGGGATACAATTCGCCCGTAGTTTTGCTCTTTGGCCTAAATCCTTCTGTTTTATCCCTACCCATTCATTTCCCTGCATTTCAGGTACAGACTTATCAAGATTGTAAATTCATGTGGGCACCTGCGCTGGACGAAATCGAAGCAGATAAATCCCTTAAAGTGACTTTATGGCAGTGTTTGCAGAAAATATTCGGACTATGAAAAAGTTAATTTTTGCATCAAACAACCAATACAAAGCTGCGGAAATCAAAGCTATCCTGGTTGATGCATTTTCCATTCAAACCATGGGAGAAGCGGGTATCTGCATAGACATCCCAGAACCCTTTCTTACCCTTGAAGAAAATGCCAGAGAAAAATCATCAACCATTTTTAGGATAACCGGACTGGATTGCTTTTCTGAAGACAGCGGGCTTGAAGTTGAGGCACTCAATGGTGCGCCCGGTGTACATTCTGCAAGATATGCAGGTCTTCCTTCAGACAGCATCGCGAATAACAACAAACTCATTGAGGCGCTTAATGGTATCGAAAACAGAAGGGCCCGATTCCGTACAGTTATTTCACTGATCCTGAATGGTAAAGAATTCCAGTTTGAAGGTATTTGCAACGGTCACATCAGCGAAAATTATGCGGGTGATGCAGGGTTTGGCTACGACCCTGTTTTCATCCCGGAAGGGGATTCAAGAACGTTTGCAGAAATGACAATGGTTGAGAAATCTGGCATCAGTCACCGTAAAAAAGCAATGGATGAAATGACCCGTTTTTTAACACAGAAAACAGATGAAGGCTCGTTATGAGAAATAGAAAAATCACAGCTCCTGCTCATTTCTGCTTTAAAACCAGCATTGATGTTCAGATAGGAGACATCAATTATGGGGGACATGTTGGCAATGAGCGTTACCTTTTATTTGCACAGGAAACAAGACTGCGGTTCCTCCGGGCAATCGGTCAGTCTGAGGTTCATTTTGGTACATTTGGACTCGTTCTTACAGAATCTCATGTGGAATACTTCAGCGAATTATTTCATGGAGATTCACTTGAAATTACCCTCGCAATAACAACACCTTCAAGGGCAGCATTTGACTGTTATTACACCATCACCGTTACAAGAAACAACATACCCGTTACTTCCGCGGTAGTAAAAACAGCTATGGTTTGTTTCGACTACACGGAAAGAAAGGTAAAATCAATTCCAGAAGAGCTGCGAGGCTTGCTAACAAGACTTGCTGAGGGTGAAACGGTTTAACCATTCCAGATATCCCATGATGCTTCAGCCTGGATCACAAGCATGTCTGCACCGTTTTCGATGACCGCGCCCTTTTCCTCTCCATGCTTTAAAAAAAGTGTTTTTGCAGGGTTGTAAACAAGATCATACAAGTAGTGATTATCACCCAAACAACCATAAGGTATTGCAGGTGCCTCATCCACATTGGGATACATACCCAGCGGAGTAGTGTTGATAATCAATGTATGTTCTGCCATTAGCTCAGGTGTAAGGGATTCATAATCGATGATATCTCCCCTTTTTTGCCTGCCCACCTGAATAAAACTGATTGATTTTTGATTGAGTACGAAGTGTACAGCTTTGGCTGCTCCTCCAGTGCCCAGTACAAGCGCTTTTTTGTGATGAGGCATCAATTTTCGGGATAAGGTCTGCTCAAAACCAATCACATCAGTATTATAACCGGTCAGTTTTCCATCTCTTATTCTGATGCAGTTACAAGCCCCTGTTTCCTGAACAACAGGAGACAATTCATGCAAATAAGACAACACCTGTTCTTTATAGGGAATTGTTACATTTAACCCTTCAAGCAATGGATTTTCTCTCAGTAATTGTGGCAATTCAGTAATTGCTGAAAGTGGATAAAGCTCGTATGCGTTATGGGCAATATCCTCCCTGAGAAATTTCTCTGCAAAATACCGCTTTGAAAAAGAATGACTCAGGGGGTAGCCGATCAAACCGAAAAAGCGGGCCATATCAATTGCCTGGATTTAAAAATAAGCTGAAGGTATCACCACGCAAACCAATGCGCATTGCCTCAAGTGCAATGATCTCAGAGGGCGCGATATTACCAAGATTGACATTGGCACCCAACAGCTCTATGAAATACAATTGCTGTGCTTTCTGAGGGGCTTCCCATAGAATTTTTTCTCCGGGTATCTGGGTTAAGATCTCCTGAACAAGTCCTTCTCGAACCTCTCCACTTCCCCTATAAATGCCCACATTGCCTGCTTCCCTTGCTTCAGCAATCACATATGTAGCACCTGCACTCAACTCTGCCCGCATCAGTTCAATCCACTTGTAGGGCGGGATAATATGTGCAGCATCTTTGCTTCCTACTTCACTAAGAACAGTACCAATCCCACTCAGCCGCTCTATGTAACCGCATTTTTCAACATGCGGGATGGTAATTGACCCATCACTGACTTCCATATAAGAAATCTCATAATCCTTGCACAGGGCAATATAATCCTCGAACTGATTCCTGATCAGAAAGGCTTCCATAAGGGTGCCGCCAAAATATACCGGTATGCCTGCCTGCTGATAAAGTTCAATCTTATCGCGCAGCCTCGGTGTAACATATGCTGTACCAAAACCAAGTTTGATGATATCCACATGCGGTATGGCATTTTCTACAAAAAGCCTGGCCTCCTCAAAGGTTAGCCCTTTATCCATAACCATTGTCAGCCCCTCCTTACGGGGTTTGACCAGCCTTTCAGGCATCTGTGTTAAATTAAAATTCATCTTTGGGAAATTATGCCGCAAAAATACGAAAGTCCTGATTAAAGGAGCAAGGCTATTACAATCTCTTCCTCCGTTTATATTTCAGAATAAGCTCCACCACCTGTGGATGCTTCACTGCGGCAGGAAATATTTTCAAAAATTTCTTTAGGGTTCTGTGATTCAGCTCCAAGGCTTTTTCCAGCAACAGAAAACCATCCTTGGATTTACCAGAACTAATGAGTATGGCACTTTCATAGTATACTAAAACCGGTCGAACTCCCAATTTAATATTTGCCTCTCTTAAATGACGGTAAGCATCAGCGTATTGCCTTGAAACAAAAAGTGTGCGTATCAGGGCTTCCCAACCTTTGATATTGCGTGGCTTTACCTGTACAGCAGACAAAAAATAATGAACTGCATCTCTTATCCTTCCGAGTTTGACAAGTGTCTCCCCCATCAGCAGGTTGAATTCCGGATCAAGCCTTTTGATAGTCAGCCCCATCTCAAGGTATTTTACCGCCTGTGCATACTTTGCCTCTTTTGAATAGGTTGATGCAATTTTCAAATAAATACGTGCATTGTCTGGATTGAGATGCGATGCTTTTCTATAATAAAATCTTGCCTGGGAAGGGTTTCTTAACTTCTCATAACACAACCCCATGGCCTGGTAAATAAGATCTTCAGGCCTTGATAGTTCTATCACCCGTTCTAGGCTTTCAATTGCCTCCCTGTATTGGTGCAAGCGCATCTGCGCATCAGCCATGTTGCGGTAGGCATAATCAAATTTTTCATTGATGACAATTGCAAACTTGTAAGCATCAATGGATTTCTCATATAACCTTAAACCCTGATAAGCTGCGGCAAGATTAAACCATGCCAGGTCATTATATGGATACTCGTCTATTATCTTTAAATGAATCTGAATACTTTCAGCATTCCTGCCTGTAAAATCGGTCCAGAAGCATATTTTGTACAAAGCTTCCTGATTATTGGGGTCATATTCCAGTATCAGTGAAAGGCAGTCAAACAGCTTTTCAAATGCTTCGTAATCATCATAAACATCAGCAAGCTCAAAAAGAAGGTCTATTCGCTCCTCTCCTTCAAACCTTTCAATGGCCAGTTCCAAAAGTTCAACTGCCATTTCCTGCATATCCAGTGCCAGGTAAGCATCTGTGCGCAGTATGTAAATATCTATTTCATTGGGGTCAAGTATCTCGGCCTTATCCAAATCATCCAATGCCTGCTGGTACTGGCGTTCAGCTATCAACAAGTCTGCCTTTTTAAGTAAAAGAGAAGAAGAATAGGGATATTGAAGCACACCCATTTTTGCTGCCTCCATAGCCTTTGGAAGTGCATCAGCTTCATCAAAATGATCAATAATACGCTCAAATGATTCTTCACTTAAAAATGCTGTACCTTTTCCCGAACGAATCCGTTCATAAACTATCAATAGATCCTGTAAATCATCATTATCCGGTAAACGGGGCTCGCCATTCATATCAGGAAGATTAATGTAATCTAACGATTTATACTGATTTTTTATGCATTACATAACAAATTACTTCATGAAACGTTATATAATAGTAAAAAAAGAATGAAGTGGAGTTGTATATTTCATAAAAAATGTTAATTTTGATAAGGTATGAGAGACCATAACACAAAATCAAGCACATTTCCAGCCAAAATAACAACAACATTGTTATTCTTTGTGATTGCTACCGCTGTTTTTGCTGTAGATGGTATTGTTATACGCAGCAAATCATCAAAGGCTTCTTTCTCTAATATGAAGAAGAATATTACCCTCAGCTTAAATGCTGGTTTTTCTTACAGGGATAATAAGTCTTTTGGGTTCAAAAAAACCGGAGCATCCAATTCTTTCAGTTCAGTTATTACTTACCAAAAAGGAAACGTAAAATACGTAATCCCTTATAAGCACAAGGTTCTCGACAAATTCAAGACTCCCGAGAAGCCTCAGCACTAATCACAGTTTACTTTATCTATTATCCTTAAAGGTCAGCACCCTGTACCCGTTTTTGGGAATGTCATAATTTTGCACCTGTACGGGGTCGTAGTTTATACTCAGGGCTTTATACAATACTTTTTGATCGCCATTGCTCATTTCTATCATCAACGGCAGTCCGTTAATATTGGTAAGTGGGAAATTTATTTCTTTGATTTCAGGAAGGATATCCCCGGTGTACCAGATTGTCAAAATTGAACCATCTGCCAATGCGCCAAAAAGTTTTAGACAATGATAATCAAGCAAGGTAGTATCTCCTTCAGCCGCTGTATAATTCATGCTCCTAAAGACTCCTGTAATTTCATTCCAGTTATTTCGGTCAACAGGAATAAGAATACGCTGCCCGCCAAAATCTCTTAAAACTGCACCTATTCCTTCGCGTAAGTCATATATATAGATACTCTTACCTATCACACTACTGAGTTCTGTACGAAT
>CANHUF010000159.1 GCA_947463715.1 Sphingobacteriales bacterium | reverse complement strand
TGCCATAATCTGGAAGCGAAAAAATTCCAAAAAAAATCCGAAATTGAGCCCTGTAAAAGTAATGCAATGATTCTTTCTGACAAGCGTATCCTAGAGGAAATCGAAAAGGGAACAATTTTAGTAAGTCCATATGACCGAAACTGCCTGGGTAGTAACTCGTATGATGTTCACTTGGGAAAGTGTCTCGCTACCTATAAAAATCATGTCCTTGATGCCAAGGAGCATAATCAGATCACGTATTTTGATATCCCGGATGATGGATTTATACTTTATCCGCATGTTTTTTACCTGGGCGTAACCCTGGAATATACAGAAACACATGAACACGTTCCTTTCCTCGAAGGAAAGTCCTCTACCGGCAGATTAGGAATAGACATTCATGCCACTGCTGGAAAAGGGGATGTAGGTTTTTGCGGCAACTGGACTTTAGAAATTTCAGTAAAACAGCCCGTTAAAGTCTACCACGGAATGCCAATAGGACAACTTATTTACTTCCCAGTAGACGGTGAAATTGCTGTAAAATACAACCAGAAAAAAAATGCCAAATACAGTGGACAACCTGATAAACCTGTAGAAAGTATGATGTGGAAAAATAAGTTTTAATTAGGTATCAACTTTACTGTTTTTGCTCATTTAAAATTGTCTGGATTTTCTCAATCTCATCCTCCAATAGATAGTATTCATACAATCTGGCATCTAAATCGCTTTTTACCCTATCTACCAATGGCAGTGTTGTCATAGATTGAATAAGCTTGTACTTTGCATTGATTGATCTGATGACATCACTTCGTTTTCTTTTCTGCATGTCCAGTGACTTCTGAGCAACTCCCAATATCCTGTTTACTTCATCAGTACCTGTTCTTTTACCTTTCTGGGCACCATTTGCAATGAGTAGGTGCAAAAGAGATTGTTCTACTGCATCAAATACCTCAACTCCGGGGTATGGTGATGATAAAAGTGAATCGACCTTATTTTGCTTGTTCTCATTTGAATTCTTTCCGGTTGAAATCCACCCCTTCCTTAACCTGATAATCAAATAAATCCCAAAGAGAAATAAGGCAGCTAATATTATTTTGTGAGTTGAAGCATAAAATGGTTGCACAAAAATCGGCTCACCGGTTTCTCTGAAATAGGATGACTTCAATTGTAAGGAATCAATTACACCTGAGTGTAATCTTGCAAAATAAACCATATCACCCTTATTCCAGGTCACAGCATCATGAAGCTTACGCATCAACATATTTGGAAAATCACTTTCAACCAGTTCTTTAATCTTGAAATGTTCAAGGTCCAATAAATAAATGGGACCAAAATTGCTAAACAACAAGCCTGATTTCATACTTAACAACAACAATTCAGGTTTCAACCATTTGCTGACCTGAGGAGACAATTTTCCCTTATTGGTCCATTTATAAAGTTTGAGATCTAATTCCACCAACTCGGATTCCAAACTGACTGCTTGATTCTCTTTGCCTTGCAAAGCCTGGTTTCCCTTTAAATAACCCAGACTTATTAATCTTTTTTGATCGGAAGAAACCCAAAGCGGTGCTCCCGGTAAATAATTCGAGACTGCAAGCTCTTCATTAAGTGGTTCAATTTCCCATTGCTGTGTAAGTTCCTGAAAAACCCTTAATTGTCCGTTCCACCGCCACATACCGTAGCCGCCAATATTGTATAACTTGTTTTGCGCAGTAAATGTGTAACTGTTAATGTTATACCCGAAATGCTCGGTATTATCCAATCTCTGCATGTAAATCTGTCCCTGCGCATCCTTCATTGAGCCATATACAATACCAGAACCCAACAAATGAACATAAAACCTTTTATCGGTAACTACCAGCTTCTGGGGATAGTTTTTCCATTTTGAAGCCCTAAAGTCGATAAACCTAAAAACCTCTGGCTCATGAACTATTATTGAGGAACCCTCAAACCTTGGATTCCATAAAAATGCATAAAAAGACTGATTTGGAAGCTTATATGCAGTATCTTGAGCTTGTGTATAAATTGAAGAAGTTAAGATAAAAAAGTAGGTTAGCAACGACCTCTTCAATACAGTATTTTTACAAAAATATCTCATTTTTAGCTCAAATGATGATTAAATTATAGGTGAGTCACCTATTTTTGAACCGAAAAACAGTTCAAATTTGACGGATCATTAAAATTATGGAAAAAAACTATTTCAACAGCCAGACAAATGTTGTACTGTGTATTGCAGATTATCCATGGTATTTTAGTTTTTTCGGTATCATATCCATGGCCTTATTTAATTTCCCCCTGTTTTTTGATAAACGAGTAAAATTCTACAAGCTGATGGGATG
Source organism: Sphingobacteriales bacterium (assembly GCA_947463715.1). Classification (GTDB taxonomy): domain Bacteria; phylum Bacteroidota; class Bacteroidia; order Chitinophagales; family Chitinophagaceae; genus Pollutibacter. Next base: position 3,789 of record CANHUF010000159.1, on the reverse strand, counting down.
CGGCAAAAACGGGAGTTTTGATATTCAGCCAGATTTAAACAAGTGGGCTGTTATGCTATTTTTTGAATCAAGTGCGGACTCAACCCCATCAGGCAAAACTCTGGAGCCAGAGGTTCCAGGTAAGTTTATGCGTTTCTGGTGGAGGTTATTTCAAGCCCAAACCAGATCTTTTTTGCTTCAACCTTTTACCGGCCATGGCAGTTGGGATGGATTTTCATTCAAACAAACAGGTGAAAAAGAACCTGATTCTACTGAAAAAGTTGCCGTTTTGACCCGTGCATCCATCCGTTTTTCAAAAGCCATGAGTTTCTGGAAGGCTGTTCCGTATGCTTCAAAACAACTGGCAGACCAGCCAGGTCTCAAATTCACCATTGGCATAGGAGAAATACCATTCTTTAAGCAGGCTACCTTCAGTGTTTGGGATTCACTTGAGAGCGTTAAAAATTATGCTTACAGACAGCCAGCACACAAAACAATAATTCAAAGAACAAGGAAAGAAAAATGGTATAAGGAAGAAATGTTTATACGGTTCAGGGTATTAAAAGAATTCTAAGCTTATTTCATGTTAGCTGAAATCCATCCATTTCATCCTAGCATAAGAATAGATAAAATTCTGATATATGCTTAACCATCATTTAATTTACTGCGACCCCAATTTATAGCAGATTTGTCAGGAATTCATTAAATTTGCGACCTCAACCCCTTTTAAGCAATATTTGATTGTCATCCAGATCAGACCAACATAATACATGGAGAAAAAAGTAACAAAAATTGGTGTAATGACTTCCGGAGGAGACTCTCCTGGCATGAACGCCTGTATCCGAGCAGTAGTCAGAACGGGTATTTACCATCAACTGGAAGTTTATGGTATTACGAGAGGCTATTCGGGCATGATTGACAATGATATCCAGCGCATGGATTCCAGAAGTGTAGCAAACATCATCCAGCGTGGAGGAACCATTCTAAAAACTGCACGCTGCAAGGAATTCATGACCCCAGAAGGCAGAGCGAAAGCTTACAATAATCTTAAAAGTCATGGTATAGACGGACTCGTCATCATCGGTGGTGATGGTTCTTTCAAGGGCGCTCAAATTTTTTCCAATGAATTTGACATTCCCTGCATAGGAATTCCAGGTACGATAGATAAGGATATAGCCGGAACTGACTTCACAATAGGTTTTGATACCGCCGTTAATACAGCAATTGAGGCCATTGATAAAATCAGGGACACGGCAGATGCCCATGACAGGCTTTTCATAGTAGAGGTAATGGGGCGGGATGCCGGATACATTGCCCTACATAGTGGAATTGGCACAGGTGCAGAACATATTCTGATTCCAGAAAGAAAGACAGATGTCGAAGCAATTATTGCCTCACTGCAGGAAAAAGAAAGAAGGAAAAAGCTTGTTAACATTGTTGTGGTAGCAGAAGGAGATGATTTTGGTGGAGGAACAGATCTGGCTAATATTATTAAAGAAAGAATTCCCGCTTTTGACATTCGGGTTGCTATCCTTGGTCATATACAAAGAGGAGGATCTCCTACCAGCATGGACAGACTTATTGCAAGCAGGATGGGCTATTCGGCTGTAGAATGCCTTATAGAAGGAAGACATAATGTGATGGTAGGGATAGTAAACAACAGAATGCATTATACCCCATTGGATAATGCAATAAAGGCAAAACAAAAAATCAGTGATGAGTGGCTTAAAATTGTAAAAATTCTGGCCAGTTAACAATTGCATCTCAAATTTAAAAGTGCTGCTTTCAAAAAAGATAAAAACTACTTATGAGCAAGAATATAGGAAAATATTTTCATCAGGAAATGGACAATCAGGCAGCACAGGAACATGCCATACACAGAACAAAAATTGTAGCCACGGTTGGACCTGCCTGTGATTCATATGAGAAACTGCTGGAACTGGTAAGGGCCGGTGTGAATGTATTCAGGCTTAATTTTTCTCACGGAGCCCACGAAGACAAGAAGAGAATCATTGATCACATCAGAAAAATCAATGCTACCGAACCATATAATATTGCAATATTGGGTGACCTACAAGGTCCAAAACTCAGGGTTGGCGAAATTGAAAACAATTCATTACCCGTAAAAGAAGGTGATATCCTGACATTCACCAACGAAAAAGTAATTGGAACAAAGGAAAAGATTTATGTTTCCTATCCTAACCTCGCTGGAGATGTGGTAATAGGCAATACCATTATGATCGATGATGGTAAAATTGAAGTAGTGGTTCAGGAAATCCTCCCCAATAATGATGTTCAGGTTAGAGTAAAGCTTGGTGGCATAATCTCATCTAAAAAGGGACTTAACCTTCCTGACACCAAAATTTCACTCCCTGCCTTAACTGAGAAAGACCTGAAAGACCTTGACTTTATCATTGCAGAAAAGTTGGATTGGGTAGCTTTATCTTTTGTACGCAAGGTTGAAGACATTACAGGTATCAAAAGAATTCTTGCAACTCAAAACAGTAAATCCAAGGTTATCGCTAAGATAGAGATGCCTGAAGCACTTGAAAACCTCAGGGAAATTATACTTGAATCAGATGGCATCATGGTTGCCAGAGGAGATCTTGGCGTTGAAGTTCCGATTGAGAAAGTACCACTTATACAGCGCCAGATTATCCGCAAGTGTCTGCACAGGGGAAAACCTGTAATTGTTGCTACTCAGATGATGGAAAGCATGATAGACCGAGTGAAGCCAAACAGAAGCGAAAGCACGGACGTAGCCAATGCAGTACTGGAAGGAGCTGATGCCGTAATGCTGAGCGGTGAAACCGCTACCGGCATGCATCCTGCTCTGGTAGTTGAAACCATGCGCAAAATTATCATAGAAGCTGAAAAAGCTGAATACAGGTATAATAGGGAAGAAGATATAAAACCGCTTCCCCACTCCCCCACATTCATCAGTGATGCAGTGTGCCTAACAGCTTGTAAACTGGCTGAAAATACGAATGCAGATGCACTTATTGGTATGACACAGTCAGGTTATACTGCTTTCATGCTCAGCAGTTATCGCCCTAAATCCATTATTTTCATATTCACCAAAGAACGCACACTTGTGAATCAACTCAGTTTGAGCTGGGGCGTACGAGCATTTTTTTACAATGAGGAGGAAAGTCTGGATGAAATTATTGCAGACCAGATAAAAATACTGAAAGAACGTGGTTTCATCAGAAAGGGTGAAGTTGTGGTCAATACCGGAAGTACACCTGTTCAACTGCATCTGCCAACCAATACCATCAAGGTTACTGTTGTGGAATGATAAACCATAATGGGTTAACGATCTATACTGATGGTGCTGCCAGAGGAAATCCTGGTAGAGGAGGCTATGGTGCAATACTGATGTGGAAAGGCGCAGTCAAAGAAATATCACAAGGCTATAAATTCACAACCAATAACAGGATGGAACTCATGTCTGTTATTGCTGCATTGGAATCACTTACCAGGCCTGGCTTACACATCGAAGTCTATTCAGACAGCAAGTATGTTGTGCAGGCTGTATCTGAAAGGTGGCTTGACAAATGGATTGCCACTGATTTTAAGGGTGGTAAAAAAAACAAGGACCTCTGGAAAAAATACCATCAATTAGCAAAGGCACATCAAATAAAGTTTATTTGGGTGAAGGGCCACGCAAGTAACCCCTATAACCAACGTTGTGATGAGCTTGCTACTTCTGCTGCAGACAAAGGTCCTTTGTATGAGGACACTGGTTATGAAGGCTAATTTAGGACGCCTGTTGAGGAAGAACTTTTTTAATGACTAAATGATTGGTTC
>CANHUF010000158.1 GCA_947463715.1 Sphingobacteriales bacterium | reverse complement strand
GGTGTATGGTTGTGCCTGTCTATACTGACCCTTAGCTGTACTTCAAGTTCAGTTGCTGCTGAGGCAAAACAGTTGAGCCGGCAAACGGGTATGTTACCGGCATACAAAGGAATCATTTGTGCAACAGATATGCTTAGGGGTTTCAGTACACCGGAAGGTGTAAATGCTTTAAACCTGAGATGCGAGGAAGCTGAAACCACTGCCTCTTTAGAAAGATCCCGGGAAGCCCGTTTTATACCAGGAATATAAACACCATCACGCATCAGACATTGCTGAAGCTCTAGCATAAGCAACTCGTTGCCCAGCTCCCTTGGTGTTGTGTTATGAGTCCTTGCTAAACTTGCAGCTGTGCCAGCAACCTGTCCGATTAGTCCGCTCGTTGCCATCACACGAGTTGATCCAAAAGCCACATGACTGGCGCTGATGATTCTACCGGCCAGAAACAAATTGGAAATATTTCTGCTGTATAGACATCTGTAAGGTATCTGGTAAATACCCTTGCTGTGCCACTGATTACAACCTGGCTTTTCGCTGAAGACACCATCAGCAGGATGCAGATCTATACTCCAGCCACCAAAAGCAACAGCATCAGGGTGTTTGCGCTGTTCAACAATGTCTTGCTGAATCATCATGTAATCACCTTCAAAGCGCCTGCTTTCACGCTTTCCCGGTATTGTGCCTACCCACTCCAGTGTAAGGTTTTCCGCTTCAGGAAAATTTCCAGAATTCTTGATGTAATCCCAGACCCCATAAATTACTTTCCACAACTCCCACTTGATGGTTTCTGTTTCCGTAACCGTATCCAGCCTTCCGCCATACTCAACCCACCATAACCGGCATCCAAACTCTTTGGCATTGAACGACTTGAAACGCGGAATCTTGGTGATGTCTTTCAGTGCAAAGGAAGGCGCCACATATTTAACAGGCTTACCCATGTCTTTGGAATAGAAATAAAGGGAATGGCCCAACAGTTCTCCGTATTCCTTTGAAGGAGCAAACTTTTCACCAAACTCTTCAGAAGACTCTGCGCCCATCCGGAAAGCTGCACCAGAAAGAAAACCCAGTATTCCATCACCCGAAGCATCCACAAAATAAGGGGCAACAAGGCGGTACATCGTCTGATTCTGACTGCAAAAGGCTTTCACAGCTGCGATGGTATCGTCTGACTTTTTTTCAACATCAAATACTGCCGTGTTGAGCAGGAGTATAATACGCTTTTCCTCTTTTATTTTTTCAAGAAGAATGGTATCAAAAATCAATGGATTACCCTCAGGATTCCTGAACATATTTTCAACCAGAAGTTCGTCCATGATGCCACCTTCCCGCGCCCACCGGTTGTTGTTACCCATGTGAGAGGTAGCTCCAAGAATCCACAGACGCACTTCACTCGAGGCATTTCCACCCAGCACCGGCCTGTCCTGTACCAACACCACCTCCATACCCCTTCTGGCAGCAGCAATTGTAGCGCATACACCTGCGAGTCCCCCCCCCGTCACTATCAAATCAGCAGTTAATTCACGGCACTTCAACTGCCGCGCAATATCACCTTCGTCGACCAGCATAATAATCGTTTATTGTTTATATATCTTCCTGATGCCCACTATAAAAAGATAGATAGTTTTTTTTAAATCAATTTCTCAATAGCCATCTCAAAATATCGCTTATCTCCTTTATTAACAATAAATTGCAGTAATTGAAAAGGATATAAACTATCGAAATCAATTGCACAAACGTTTTAGATAGATAGATAATATTTGCATTATGCCGAGAACGAAATGCCCCAAATGTCTGAAGACGGAAAGAATTTTGAAATCTGGTATCATCCGAGGTAAACAGCGATTTTACTGCAAAGACTGCAACTACCATTTTACCTTGCTGCATGAGAGCAAAAAACAGAAAATTCAATTACGGAATGAGAACGATAGGACATCATTAAAAGACATTGCCTCCGCTGCTGGCGTTTCCGTTTCAACCGTTTCGAGGGCACTGCATGACCATCCGGATATAAGCCTCGAAACCAGAACCATCATCAAGGCACTGGCGCAAACAATGGACTACCACCCCAATCTCCTTGCGCAAAGTCTGGTTAACCGTTCTACGCATACTATTGGCGTGATCATACCTAATCTGGAAACCACATTCTTTTCTTCCATGCTGGGTGGCATTCAACATATTGCTGCACAATCAGGATATCGTGTGGTAACCTGCCAGTCTGAAGAAAACCACACAACTGAAATTGCCAACCTCCAGGCATTGATGAATAACATGATAGATGGCTTACTGATCTGTCACACACTTTATACCAACACATTTGACCACCTGAAATTTCACCTGAACAAGGGAATCCCCATTGTTCAGTTTTACAGGGTAAACGACGAACTGGAAATATCAAAAATCCACAGTGATGACGAAAATGGAGCCATGCAAATTACAGAGCACCTGATCAACAGTGGTTCAAAACGAATTGCACTTTTACTCGGACCAAAAGCAGTTTCTATCAACAAACGCTACTATGGTTACCTGAAAGCGCTTAAGCTTCACCATATCAAAGTAGATGAACAGCTCATCAAGCATGTTGACTTCAGCTACGAAGCCGTGATACAAGCGGTGGATGAATGGCTTGAGTTGAGTCCGAAGATTGATGCCATCTTCTCCATTTCAGACAAATGTGCAGTCCAGATCATTCGCTACCTGAAATCCAAGAAAATAAAAATTCCACAAAAAATCAGCGTATGCGGATTTGGCAATGAATATACGGGTGAAATTGTTGAACCACAACTCACCACCTTTGACGTGAAAACAAGAAAAATAGGAGAAGCCGCTGCAAAATTATTGCTTGAACAAATCATTGAAAAGAAAACCGACAATGAATCGATTATGATCAATGGTGAATTGATCGTCAGGGAATCAACAAAACATTTAATTGAAAGTCAAACTTAAGGTCAATCAAGTCGTTGTTCAAATTTCAACAACAATTCCCTCAATTCAGTGTAATTTAAATCCTGCAAGGGCATCTTTTTATCAATTGAAAGGCTCGCTGCAATTGCGGCACTTTGTCCCAACACCATAAATACCGGCTCCATTCTTATTGACCCAAAGGCAATATGTGAAGCGGATAAACATACCGGAACCAAAAGGTTTTGAACTTCAGTTGCTGAGGGAATAATTGACCGGTAACTTATCGGAAAAGGACTGGCTACGCCAGCTTCCACATTTCCTTCGTTCTTTACAAATCCATTCGAATCTACATAACGCTGTACATGGTGAGAATCCATACCATATGCGCCTAAACCAATTGGATCCGCAACCGAATCCAGCTTTTCACAGTTTCTTTGGGTCATGATATAATCACTCACCATGCGACGTGCTTCGCGGATGTAAAGTTGTCCGGACCATCCATTTCCACCCTCATATTCATCCTTACACATACCCCATTTTGAAACAACAGCACGAACTTCTTCTGGTATTCTCGGGTGATTAGCAAGCGTCCACATCAATCCCTGCTGATAGTTTTTATGTCTTTGCACAATGAAATCACGTTCACTGTATGTGGCTTCTGGATAATCATAATTCTGACCAATAAAGTCCGTAGAAAAGCCTTTTTGATTGTTGGTATCTGTTTTGCGATTAGGCATGCTGGAATTAATCCAGGGCACGAGTGGATCTCCGTAGCTGTACATATGCTGTATAGGTCCCTTTGAAGCTTCATAATTCCTGAACAACAATTCATAGTCCAACTCATTGTAACCAATTGGTTTTATAAATGGAATTTTGTTGTCTGGATGATCAGTCAGGGTCATTCTGAAACAATAAGCCTGGATTTTGTGATCACCACTTCCTTCAACACCCGGGTGTTTTTTGTTGATAAAGGGTAGTAGCCCTGAATAAGGATTACCTTTTACAACATAGGGATCAACACCTTCTATAAAATTATGGTAATACGCATTGTTTGAAATTTTACTCCGCAATGTCAATGCTTTTTTATTTGCCTGAACACCATTCAGACTCTCACCATATTGACTTGCAGATTCCCTTCCCACAACGTAGGTCACACCAGAGACTGCCATCAAATCACCTTCATAAGTTGCATCAATAAAAACCTTTCCCTTGTATACTTCCCCCGACTCCATCCTTATACTTTTTATCGCATAATCTTTTTTTTGAACACCTGAAGCCCTGTCAAGTCTTTGATTGTATACAAGATTAATATTTTTCTCACGGGCTATCATTTCCTTATAAACTTTTAAAGCAGCAGATGGCTCAAAGGTCCACATGGCATCTTCATTCACAGATGTTGTTGTTTGTCCACCATCTCGATAGCTCTTTGCCTCCTGCCATACCCAGCTTTCAGGTTTTTGGTAATGCTTCTTTATCTCCTGATAGAAAGATCTTGCAAAGCCCCCTATGGCCTGTTTATTGCCAATATCAGTTTGTCCTAACCCACCTGTTGTTAATCCTCCAATTCTATTTCCTGGCTCAATTAACAAAACCATTTTCCCCATTCTGGATGCCTGAATCGCAGATGCTATTCCGGCAGATGTTGCACCATAGATTACAATATCGTATTTCGGATTTGTTTGTGATACAGAAACCTGACTTTGGGAAATTAATATACCCGCAAAGATGAACGCTAAAATACCACCTTTCCAATTTGAGATGAAATGCATCTACATCGATTTAAGTTGACCTTATTTTGCAATTTCGATTTTGACCTTTTTATTCTTTATCCGTTCCTCTTTGATCAGCTGCAAAGTGGCGCCTGCTTTGGATTTTCTGACAGCCACAAATGAGAAGAAATCCTTGACTTCAATCAGTCCGATATCCTCTTTTTTCAATCGCCCCTTATTGGAAAGAAATCCAACAATATCAATTTTATTAACCTTGTCCTTTTTACCGGCACTTATATAAAAGGTAGTCCAGTCGGGCTTTGCAGGTAACTCAGCTTGCTCAGGTAAAACCTTTTCAAGAAGTTCTGGTTCTATGTACGGCGGGATTGTTTCATGTGGAGCAAGCAACAATATAGCTGTTCCGCTGGCATCCATCCGCGCTGTCCTTCCGTTTCGGTGGATAAATGATTCCTGTGAAGTAGGCAGCTGATAATGGATAATATAACGGATGTGTGGAATGTCGAGTCCACGCGCAGCCAGGTCTGTGGTGATCAGTAAACTTGAAGTACCATTGCGGAACTTACACAAGGCCACATCGCGCTCCTGCTGCTCCATGGCACCGTGATAAAATACATTCACAATGCCTTTATCTTTCAGGAAATAACTTGCCTGTTCAACCATCTCACGCTGGTTGCAGAAAACTATTGTTGACCGGTTACCCAATGCACAAATAAGATTGAATAAGGCAGTTGGTTTATCCGCATCAGGACACCTCACAAACTGAACTGCCAATGCAGGCGATTGCTCGCCTGTTAAAAAATTAAGCTTTTCAGGATTCTTAAGTCCAACAAAATCCGGAACTTCCACGGCTTCAGTTGCAGAGGTGAGAATTCTCTTTTTCAGTGCTGGGAGGGAGGAAAGGATAAATAACATCTCAGCTTCAAAGCCCTGTTCCAGCGACTTATCAAATTCATCCAGCACCAGGGTTGATATAGTGCCCGTATTTATATTTCCTCTTCTGATATGATCGGCCAGCCTTCCAGGCGTTCCAATAATGAGCGCCGGAGCCTGTTTCAGGTTATTCTCTTCTGTCTCTCTTAAATGCCCCCCATAACAACAGGTCACTTTAAAACCCGTTCCCATTTTCTTAAACACCTGTTCAATCTGTAATGCCAGCTCACGGGAGGAAACAACTACCAATGCCTGTGTTACAGGATTGCTCCTGTCTAGTAAATTTGCTATTGGGATTAAAAAAGCCAGGGTTTTACCAGACCCTGTATCGGCGAGTAATATTACTTCATCAGAATTGTTGTTGGCTTCTATGGAAGCCAGCTGCATTTCATTCAATGCTTTTATCTGTAAATTAACGAGCGTATCAGGAATCGAGAATGTGTTTGACTGCATTCAGCAAAAGTACATCAATTTGATGCCTTCATCAGTTTATCTGCCATCAGCAGTTTGCCTGTTTTGTCGATAAGCTGATACTGGTAGATGCCGCGCAGCAGTTGGC
>CANHUF010000157.1 GCA_947463715.1 Sphingobacteriales bacterium | reverse complement strand
GGACTTTGCAACAAAAAATCTTCTCTGAGAAAGGGAGCTGATGTTTCCATAAATGAGCGTTTCGACAACTAATTTCGTGCTGATTGCACAAATAAAGATTACTAATCCTTTTTTTATTTACGCAAAGGTTTTCGGTTAGACAGAATCGCGTATGGTTAGCTCGTTGGCAAGTACAATAATGTCATTAGCAGCAGCATACGACTTTTTTTCTATCATTTTGAGCAACAATGTAGCAGCTTCTCTCCCCATATCAAAAGCAGGCTGAGATAATGTTGACAACGAGGGATTTAGTAATGCAGCAGTCCGCAAATTGGTCATACCAATGACTTTGAGGTCTTTGGGTATATTGAGTTTAAGATCCCTGCAAACCTGATAAACGGTAATTGCAAATTTTTCAATTGGTGCAAAAATTCCATCAGGTCGTTTACGTGACGAAAACAATTTTTTCAGAAGCAGGTAATTATCTTCCATGTTTTCTGAACAGGTAATGAGTGATTCATCCGTAAATGAAATACCATTCGCAACCAACGCATCCTGAAAACCCCTTCTGCGTTCCATTAATGTATATAGCGGTTCCTCAGTCTGGATAAACAGTGGTCTCTTTGATCCAGCCTTGATTAAGCGCTCGGTTGATTCAAATGTTGATTCATAATTATTACTGATAACCTTAGGGAATTGCAACAAATCCGGTACACGGTCAAAGAAAACCATCGGCAACCTGGCAGATTCATAAAACTGCTGAAAATGCCCATACCCTTCCCTACCTGTACACACAGAAATAATTAACCCGGAAATGAGTCCGTTTTCCAGGTGTTCAAGGACGGACTTCTCACGTTCAAGATTTTCATGTGTGAGATAGATGAAAGTATCGTAATGCTTAGCCATCGTCACACTTTCGATACCATCAACTGCCAGCGCAAAAAAGTTATTTACGATATCAGGTATAATGACAGCTATTTGTTTACCCTTTTTCTTCCTCAGGTTACTAGCAAAAGGGTTAGGCTTGTAATTATACTTTTTCGCAAGCTCCATAACCCGTTTCTTGGTAGTGGAACTGATTTCATGGCTGTCACCTAAGGCTTTGGAAACTGTTGAAACAGATAATCCCAGTTCCTTGGCCAGCTGAATCATATTAATCCCTTTCATCCTGCACTTTTTTTTGAAGCCCCTGGAACAGCATTAAATTGCGGGTAATGCCCATCCTTCACGGAACATGGGTTTCAGCATGGTGTTTGCTTCGGCATCATTGCTGAATTTCTCCTTTACCGGATTCCAATCCAGAGGTCTGTTAAGCCAGTATGCGATATTCGCAATATTACAAATTGTGCTGGTACGGTGGCCTATTTCAACATCACAGATTGGCTTAGATCCATCCTTGATAGCGTTCAGCCAATCATAATAATGGTCCTGCGAATCATAAAGCCTTGTTTCTCCGGGTTTAATTACAGCTGATGTAATATTGGCAGGGTCTGAATCCAGTATGGATCTGCTGATATCCAATCTGCCATTCTCACCAATGAATCTAACACCCTGACCACGCCCAAAGTCTTCATGCTTCATCACTATGCCATTCTCATAAATCAATTGAAGCCCCTTGGGTGTTTTACCTGGAGGAGGAATCAGTTTAACGGGTCCACTTTCATCCATTCCCAATGCCCATTGCGCAATGTCAAACATATGCGCTCCCCAGTCAGCAATATAACCACCGCCATATTCTTTAAAATTTCTCCAGTTGGGAAATATATCCTGTTCAACTGGTGGAGCCAGCTCAGGATTGAATTCATTGTAAGGAGCCGGACCAACCCATGCATCCCAGTTTAGTCCGGCTCGCAATGGCTTTGCCGGCAAATTATATGGAACACCCTGATCTCCCACTGTAACAATAACTTCTTTTATTTTGCCCAGATAGCCATTCCGGACTAGCTCACAGGCATGTCTGAAGTTCCTGTTGGAGCGCTGCATGCTTCCTGTCTGGAAGACAATTTTATTTTTGCGTGCAGCCTTCACCATAGCCCTTCCCTCCTCAACTGTATGCGCCATGGGCTTTTCGCAATAAACATGTTTCCCGGCATTGGAAGCTTCTATTGCCTGCATGGCATGCCAATGGTCTGGAGTGGCAATAACTACCGCATCAATGTCTTTCCGTTGCAGGATTTCCTTATAATTATCGTAAGATGTAAAGCCTTTAAAACTGCTGTTACGTCCATCCTTTCTGGCAGCAGCATAGTTTTTTTCGAGCAACGAATGAAAATAATGCAGTTTATTGAGGTCTACATCTGCCCCTGCTATCACATTCGCTTTATCCCAGAATCTTCCAAGCAGGCCCCTCGCCTGTTTTCCTGTCCCGATAAAACCCAGGTTTATCATATCACTGGGAGCAGTTCTGCCAGTACCCCCCAGCACATGGGCAGGTACTATTGAAAAACCAAATCCAACCGCAGCGGCAGATTTGATGAATGATCTTCTAGTTGACTGTTTGTTAGACATAATTTTCAGATGACAATTAATTAATGAATATCAGAGATCTTCTATTTTCTTGAATTTGGGAACCAAAGACTTCATCACCGACCAGGCTATGACATAAGCTACTGCACAAAATGCAAACATGATGGTGTATCCTGTTTCGATGTGCCCTAAAGCTTTGTAATGATCAAACAATGCACCACCAACCTTAGTTGTCAACACACCTCCAATACCTCCTGCCATGCCGCCAATTCCTACTACTGAGGCAATGGCCTTATTGGGGAACATATCAGAGACGGTAGTAAATATATTGGCACTCCAGGCCTGATGGGCTGATGCACCAACACCAATCAGCAATACCGGAACCCAAAAACTGATGTTGCCAAGTGGTTGTGCAGCGAGCACCACAAGCGGAAAAAGTGCAATGATAAACATAGCCTTCATCCTGCCTTCATAGGCGTTGTATCCTTTCTTCATAAAATAAGCAGGAAACCAGCCACCGGCCACACTGCCAATCATAACCATGCTATACAAGACAACCAGGGGGAGCATGGTTTCTGTACCAGTCATGCCATATTTTTCCTTAAGATAAGCGGGTAGCCAGAAAAGGAAAAACCACCATACCCCATCGGTCATAAACTTGCCGAAAGTGAAGGCCCATGTTTGATTGTATTTGAAGAGTTGCGTCCACTTCACCTTTTGATCAGGTGTTTTTGAAATGATTTCCTCACCAGCTTCACTAGATTTAATATAAGCATGCTCTTCAGCAGATAAACGTTTTTGCTCGGCAGGAGGTGCATAATAATAGAGCCAGAAAAATAACCAAAGGAATCCTATTGCACCTATGATGATAAATGCCATTTCCCATCCCCATTTTTCAGCAATCCAGGGTACACTAAGCGGAGCCAGAACAGCACCCACATTGGCACCTGAGTTAAATATGCCCGTTGCAAATGATCGCTCCTTTTTAGGAAAATATTCCGCTGTTACTTTAATTGCAGCCGGGAAATTACCAGCCTCACCCAAAGCAAGCAAAGCACGGGAAAAAATAAAGCCAACAACTGATACCGGAACTGCTGCAATACCAATCCAACCAAGGGTATTGACCAGAAATTCTCCAATTGGTATAGCCAGTGCGTGTACGATAGCACCAATAGACCAGATAATGATTGCCCAAGCGTATCCGCTCTTCGTCCCAAGTTTATCAATAACCCTGCCTGCAAAAAGCAGACATACTGCATAAGTAAACTGAAAGGCAGAAGCTATATTGGCATACTGTGAGTTCGTCCATTTAAACTTATCCTGAAGCATAGGATACAGAAGACTCAATACCTGTCGGTCCAGGTAATTGATGGTTGTGGCAAAGAAAAGCAGGGCTACTACGGTCCACCTGAAATTTGTCGCGGTCTTAGGCATGCAAGTTGTTTTACAGTTAGTGGTTAAATGTTGACATCAAGATAGTTATTTTCTGTGCAAGGCTGCAGCATTGGCTTAATTTTTGCTATAACGTTTTCGTAAAACGTCACATTCAGTAGGGCTCTTTTTTCCGTAATTTACAGAAGATTTCAACGAAAAGAACAAGCCAATATGAAACAAGCACGTTTACTTTTAATTCTGTCTTCGATTATTTTATCTATCTCAGCCATTGCACAGAGTAAATCTTTGAAAAAAGCACATGTACTTATCTATACCAAAAATGGCAAGGGATATGTGCATGACAACATCCCTTCTGCAGTTGAGGCTGTAAAAAAACTCGGGACAACCGTTGGTTTCAAGGTCTCCGTAAGTGATGACCCTTCAATTTTCACGGAAGAAAACCTGAAGCAATACACTTTTTTGATTTTCCCAAGTACAAATAATGACGTTTTTGACAACGACATGCAAAGACTGGCATTCAGAAGATATATAGAAGCAGGAGGCGGACTTGTAGGGCTGCACAGTGTAACAGGGACTGAAAGGAACTGGACCTGGTTCAAAATGCTTATTGGCTGCACCTTTTCCTGGCATGCTAAATTTCAGAAATTTACTGTCCGCAATATTGACCCTACACATCCGGCAATGAAGGATGTACCCCTCACCTGGGAGAGAGAAGATGAATTGTATTTTGGAAAAGAACTTTATCCTGTTACGCAGGTCATGATGGCTCACCAGTTCAGCACACTTGATCAATCCCAGAAAGACCTGATCAAACAACACGCCGGCACCTATCAGGAATACTACCCTGCTGTTTGGTACAACAGATTTGAAGGCGGACATGCCTGGATCAGTACACTCGGACACAGCAAGGAAACCTACAGTGATCCTGTTTACCTCAATCATCTCCTGCAGGGATTGCAATTCATGGCTGACCAGGTAAAGGGAATTGACTATTCCAGGGCTATTGCAACAAACCGCAATGATGGTTTAAAAAAATAATTACATCAATGAAAATCAAATCAATCCTATTGCTGATGGCATCTCCGCTCTTCAGTGTTGCGCAGCAAAACATCAAACTCATTACGCTAGACCCGGGACATTTCCATGCAGCACTGATACAGAAAAGCATGTATCCCCAGGTTGATCCTGCAGTGCATGTATATGCGGAAGCAAGTCGGGACCTCGACCTGCACATGGAAAGGATTGCTGGCTACAACAAGCGAACAGCTGAACCTACTGCCTGGCAACAGCAGGTATATACCGGAAAAGATTTCTTCCAAAAGATGCTCGACGAGAAAAAGGGAAATGTTGTTGTATTGGCAGGAAATAACAGACTTAAAACAGATTATATCCTGACATCTGTAAGCAAAGGATTCAATGTATTTGCAGATAAACCCATGGCCATTGATACCAAAGGTTTTGAAAAACTCAAGAAAGCATTTGCTGTAGCCCAAAAAAGCAATGTACAGCTCTATGATATCATGACGGAAAGGTATGAGGTCACAACAATGCTGCAGCGCGCATTTTCAATGCAGCCGGATTTGTTTGGCACACTTGAAAAAGGTAGTCCGGAAGATCCATCTGTAACCAAAATAAGCGTTCACCACTTTTACAAATACGTTTCCGGTAGCGTTTTGACCAGACCATCCTGGTTTTTTGATGCCAGCCAACAGGGTGCGGGTATTGTAGATGTCACCACACATCTCGTTGACCTCATTCAATGGGAATGCTTTCCGGAAAAGGTTATTGATTATAAAAAAAATATCAAAATCCTGAATACCAGAAGCTGGACAACCCCCGTTTCAGCAAGTGAATTCACTACTGTCACCAAAGAATCAGTACCAGAATATTTCAAACCCATCACCGATGCTGCAGGCAATATACAAGTAAATTGTAATGGAGAATTTACCTACGCCATCAATGGTGTGCATGCTAAAGTATCCGTTGTTTGGAACTACAAAGCTCCTGAAGGAACCGGAGATACCCATTACTCACTGATGAGGGGCACTAATGCTTCCCTGATCATCAGGCAGGGTAAGGAAGAAAACTTCAAGCCTACACTTTATATCGAACCAAGGTCAGCATCTGCCAATATTGAACAGAAACTCAATGCAGCCCTTGCTGAAGTAAGCAAAGCATTCCCTGGTATTGTTCTCAACAGGTCATAAATGTTCCTTGCCACCCCTGAACTGAGGTCTTGGGTGGTTTGTGCTGCAGCAGAAAACTGAAGCAGGATAAGCAAACTGATTATAGTATAAAATGATCTCATTATTTTTTGTCGGCCATTTCCTTGGCTTTGGTTGTTGTATAATATTTGGC